>NZ_JBRRDW010000025.1:0-69178 GCF_056759895.1 Stenotrophomonas sp. STEN038 | reverse complement strand
CCGCCCCCCCCCCCCCCCCCCCGCGCGCGCCGCGGGCTCGCGCGTCCGCCCCCCCCCCCCCCCCCCCCCCCCCCCCCCCCCCCCCAACTACAGGGCCACGTGGTGCATACGCGCCAGTACAGACGGGCGGGCGCTTTCGCGCTTATTATTCCGGCCTTCGATTGAAGCAGCAGAAGACCGCGTGACTGACTCCCGACTCGCTTTCGTATTCCCCGGCCAGGGCTCGCAATCCATTGGGATGTTGGCCGAACTGGCTGAATTGCATCCGCAGATCCGTGAAACCTTTGCCGAGGCCTCCGAAGGCGCGGACGTCGATCTGTGGGCCTTGTCGCAGGGCGGCCCGGAAGAGCAGCTCAATCGCACCGAATTCACCCAGCCGGCGCTGCTGGCCGCCAGCATCGCGGTATGGCGTCTGTGGAATGCACAGAGCGGCGCAAAGCCGGCGGTTCTGGCTGGTCACAGCCTTGGCGAATACACCGCATTGGTCGCCGCTGGCGCGCTGACGCTGCACGACGGCGCACATCTGGTGCGCCTGCGCGGTCAGCTGATGCAGGACGCCGCCCCGACCGGCGTTGGCGCGATGGCCGCTGTACTCGGCGCTGAAGACGCACTGGTGCTGGACGTCTGCGCCGAGGCTGCTGGCAGCCAGGTCGTCGTCCCGGCCAATTTCAATTCGCCGGGTCAGATCGTGATCGGCGGCGACGCTGCTGCAGTAGACCGCGCCTTGGCACTGTTGGCCGAGAAGGGCGTGCGCAAGGCGGTGAAGCTGGCCGTCAGCGTGCCGTCGCACACGCCGCTGATGCGCGAAGCCGCCAATCGTCTGGAAGCTGTGATGAACGGCTTGGCATGGCAGCTGCCGGCCTTGCCGGTGGTGCAGAACGTGGACGCACAGGTGCATGACGGCGTGGACGCCATCCGTCAGGCGCTGGTGCAGCAGCTGTACCAGCCGGTGCAGTGGACCGGTTGCGTGCAGGCACTGGCCGCGCGCGGTATCGCCCGCGTGGCCGAATGCGGCCCGGGCAAGGTGCTGACCGGCCTGGTCAAGCGCATCGACAAGAACATCGAAGGGCGTCCGCTCGCCACCCCGGCAGACTTTGCCGGCGCGCTGGAAGAGTGGGCAAACTGAGCAACCGATTGCGGCGCGGGCGCAACCTGCGCCCGGTCATCATGGGCGCTGCGCGTGCGCGGTGCCATGCAAACAAGGAACAGAAATGAGCAAGCCATTGCAGGGTGAAATCGCGCTGGTCACCGGCGCAAGCCGCGGTATCGGTGCTGCCATTGCCGACGAACTGGCCGCGCTGGGCGCGACCGTCATCGGCACCGCCACCACCGAATCCGGCGCCGCCGCCATCGGTACGCGTCTTGCGGCACAGGGCGGCCACGGCCGCGCCCTGAACGTGACCGAGCCAGGCGCGGTGGATGCGCTGATCGACGCGGTGAGCAAGGAATTCGGTGCCATCAGCATCCTGGTCAACAATGCCGGCATCACCCGCGACAACCTGTTGATGCGCATGAAGGACGAGGACTGGCAGGCCATCCTCGACACCAACCTGACCAGCGTTTACCGCACCTCCAAGGCGGTGATGCGCGGCATGATGAAGGCGCGCAAGGGCCGCATCATCAACATCGCTTCGGTCATCGGTGTCACCGGCAACGCCGGCCAGGCCAACTATGCCGCCGCCAAGGCTGGCATCATTGCTTTCTCCAAGTCGCTGGCCAAGGAAATCGGCAGCCGTGGCGTGACCGTCAACGTGGTCGCGCCGGGCTTCATCGACACCGACATGACCAAGGATCTGCCCGAGGACGCCAAGGCGGCGATGCTCGGCCAGGTCGCGCTGGGCCGCCTCGGCGAGCCCGCAGACATCGCCAAGGCGGTGGCGTTCCTGGCCGGTCCGTCGGCCAGTTACATCACCGGCGAAACCCTTCACGTGAACGGCGGTTTGTACATGCCGTAAGCGTGGTGTGCAGGGAATGCACCCAAGTGGTTGATTGTCGCGGCTTTTTTGTTCGGAAACACTGCCGCGACGGTTTCCACTACACTATCCCACGGCCAGCCCTGGGGGCTGGCGTCTTTTGAACCACTACTCCATCTGGAGCGATATCCTAATGAGCACCATCGAAGAACGCGTCAAGAAGATTGTTGTTGAGCAGCTTGGCGTCAAGGAAGAAGAAGTCACCACCAGCGCATCGTTCGTCGATGACCTGGGCGCAGACTCGCTGGACACCGTCGAGCTGGTGATGGCGCTGGAAGAAGAGTTCGAGTGCGAAATCCCGGACGAAGAAGCTGAGAAGATCGGCACCGTCCAGGCTGCCATCGACTACGTCAAGGCACACGTCAAGGCCTGATCCAGGTCTGACAAGGCGCGGTTGGCAAGCATGTCTTCCGCGTTGCAAACCCATGGGGCCGCTGATGCGGCCCTGTGCTTTTAAGCTTCAATCTCCCCGCGTGCGGGGCCAGGAGAATCCGCAATGAGTCGTCGCGTAGTTGTTACCGGCATGGGCATGGTGTCGCCGCTGGGCAATGATCTGGCCAGCAGTTGGGATGGCATCATCAATGGCCGCTCGGGCATTGGCCCGCTGACGAATGTCATTGATGGCTACCTGGAGCGCTTCACCACCAAGATTGCAGGTGAGGTCAGGGATTTCGACATCACCGCCGACAACCCCTTGTTCGGCAAGTATCGGGTCAGTGGCAAGGATGCCAAGAAGATGGACCCGTTCATCCATTACGGCCTGGGTGCCGCCTTCATGGCGCTGCACGACTCCGGCCTGGAAATCACCGATGCCAACGCTGAGCGCATTGGCGCCATCGTCGGTGCCGGCATCGGCGGCCTGCTCGGCATCGAAGAGCAGACCATCGAGTTCCACGAAGGCAAGAAGATCTCGCCGTTCTACGTGCCCAAGACCATCATCAACATGCTGCCGGGCCAGCTGAGCATCATCGCCGGGCTGAAGGGTCCGTCGTTCTCGGCCGTTTCCGCCTGCGCCACGTCCAACCATTCCATCGGTACGGCGATGCGCATGATCCAGTACGGCGATGCTGACGTGATGGTCGCCGGTGGCGCCGAGCGTGGCTCCTCGCCGACCGCGCTGGGCGGCTTCTGCGCGATGAAGGCCATGTCCACCCGCAACGACGACCCGACCAAGGCCTCGCGTCCGTGGGACCAGGGCCGTGACGGCTTCGTGCTGGGCGACGGCGCAGGCATCCTGATCCTGGAAGAGTACGAGCACGCCAAGGCGCGCGGCGCCAAGATCTACTGCGAGCTGGCCGGCTTCGGCGCAAGCTCCGACGCGTACCACATGACCGCACCGAGCGAGAACGGCGAAGGCGCCGCCCGCTGCATGGTCGCGGCCATGAAGGACGCAGGCGTCACCCCGGAGCAGGTGGGCTACCTCAACGCACACGGCACCTCCACGCCGCTGGGCGACCTGGGCGAGACCATGGCGATGAAGACCGCCTTCGGCGCGCACGCCTACAAGATGCTGGTCAGCTCGACCAAGTCGATGACCGGCCACCTGCTGGGTGCGGCGGGCGGCGTGGAAGCGATCTTCTCGGTGATGGCGCTGAATACCGGCATCATCCCGCCGACGATCAACCTGGAAAACCCGAGCGAAGGCTGCGACCTGGACTACGTACCGAACGTGGCCCGCAAGGCTGACGTGGACGTGGTGATGTCGAACGGCTTCGGCTTCGGTGGCACCAACGGCACGCTGGTGTTCAAGCGGATCTAACGCGGTTTTGGAGCGATGCTTGAAGCTCCTGCCCGTTTTTCTGCTTGAAGCTCCTGTTCGTCGCTTTGCTCGAAGCTGTTGCTTGAAGCTTGTGCTTGTAGCTTGGCTTGAAGCTCCCGCTCGTCGCTTTGCTTGAAGCTGCTGCTTGTTGCTTTGCTTGAAGCTTTGGGCTGTAGCTTTGCTCAACGCTTTGCTCAAAGCCCCTCTCCCGCAAGCGGGAGAGGGGTTGGGGTGAGGGCAGCTTTAAAGCTCCAAAAGCTTTAATAGCTTTAAAAGCTCCCCTCATCCGCCCTTCGGGCACCTTCTCCCGCAGGCGGGAGAAGGGAACAGCCTGCATTTCTGACATTTTGGGCCCACGATGCACATCCTCCCCCTGCACGCCGACACCGACCTGCTGGCGCTGCATCGGCTCGCACCGCATCGCTATCCGGTCCTGCTTGAATCCACTGCTGCCGGCAAGCTCGGCCAGTGGGACATGCTGCTGATCGCCAACGGCAGCCAACTCCTGCTCAACCCCGACGGCAGCCTGCAGCGCGAAGACGGCGTCCAAGTCGAAGGCGACTTCCTCTCCGCACTCGATCGCGACTGGCAATCCCTGCGCCAAGCCCGCAACCCGATGGAAGCGGACATCCCGTTCCGTGGCGGCTGGGCCGTGCTGCTCGACTACGAACTCGCACAACAAGTCGAACCGATTCTGCAGCTGCCACAGCGCTCGGACGGCCTGCCAACCGCAATCGCATTGCGCTGCCCGGCAGCAGTACTGCGCGAGCGCGACAGCGGCCGCTGCATCGCCATCGCCGAAGACGACGCCGCAGACCTGCTCAGCCAGCTCCAGCACGATCAAACCGAAGCCGCACAGCTGCCCCCCTTGCCGCAGTGGAACGGCCCCAGCGCCATCAACGAAGACGCAGGCGAGCGTTTCACCGATGGCGTGCACAAGGTCATCGACTACTTGCATGCCGGCGACGTCTTCCAGGTGAACCTGTCACGCCGCTGGCAGGCCCAGTTCGACGCGCCGCTTGCGCCCGAAGCGCTGTACGCGCGCCTGCGCACCGCCAACCCCGCACCCTTCGCTGGCCTGTTCACGGCCGCCGGCCGCGCCGTGGTCAGCTCCTCGCCGGAGCGCTTGGTCTCGGTCAGCGGCGATGTGGTGCAGACCCGCCCGATCGCCGGCACCCGCCCGCGCTTCGCTGGCGACGACGATGCCGCGCGCATCCAGGAACTGGTCGGCCATCCCAAGGAACGCGCCGAGCACGTGATGCTGATCGACCTGGAGCGCAACGACCTGGGCCGCATCGCTGCGCCCGGCAGCGTCGAGGTCGATGAGCTGATGATCGTGGAGAGCTACGCCCATGTGCATCACATCGTCAGCAACGTGCGCGCACGCCTGCGCCCGGACGTGACCCCGGGCGAAGTGATTGCCGCCACGTTCCCCGGCGGCACCATCACCGGCTGCCCCAAGGTGCGCTGCATGGAGATCATCGCCGAGCTGGAACAGACCGCCCGTGGTGCCTATACCGGTGCCTTCGGCTGGCTGAACCGCGATGGCGACATGGACCTGAACATCCTGATCCGCACCGCGGAAGTGCAGGGCAGCACCGCCAGCTTTCGCACCGGCGCCGGCATCGTGGTGGATTCGGTGGCCGACAAGGAACTGGACGAAACCCGGGCCAAGGCGCGCGGGCTGTTGCGTGCGCTCGATCCACAATGATGAACGCCGTTTTGGCTGGCGTTGCCGCCAGCGCGGTATCCTGCGCATCCACTATTTGAAGATGGGGTGACCATGGCGGGTGCCAAGCGCGGATGTCTGTTGGTGCTGGCGGTGTTGTTGCTGCTGGTCGCCTTGGCAGGCGCAGGTGCGGCCTGGTTGTGGCAGCGGCAGGGCAGCTTTGCCGATGCGCCGCTGACCCCGTCCGAGCAGAGCGTCAGCATCGCTTCCGGTGATTCGCTCAACAGCGTGCTCCGCAAGCTGCGCGCGGCCGGCGTCGATGAAGGCGACGACCTGCAATGGCAGCTGCTGGCCCGCCAGCTCGACGCTGCCGGCAAGCTGAAGATCGGCGAGTACGCACTCGACCCCGCGCTCACGCCGCGCCAGCTGCTGTTGAACATGCGCCAAGGCAAGGTGCTGCAATACCGCGTCACCATCGTCGAGGGCTGGAACATCCGCCAGCTGCGTGCCGCCTTGGCGCGCGCACAGCCGCTGCAGCATGAAACCACCGATCTTTCCGACGCCGAGCTGATGGCCAAGATCGGCTTCGCCGACCAGCATCCGGAAGGCCGCTTCCTGCCGGAAACCTATATCTACCAGCGCGGCGACAGCGACGTGGACGTGCTCAAGCGCGCCCACGCGGCGATGGAGAAGGAGCTGGCCGCCGCCTGGGCCGAGCGCAGCGACGACCTGCCGCTGAAATCGCCCTACGAGCTGCTGATCCTGGCCTCGATCATCGAGAAGGAAACCGGCCTGGCCAGCGAACGTCCGCAGATTGCCGGTGTGTTTGCGCGCCGCCTGAAGATGGGCATGCGCCTGCAGACCGACCCGACCGTGATCTACGGCATCGGCAGCGCCTACGACGGCAATATCCGCAAGGTGCACCTGACCACCGACACGCCGTACAACACCTATACCCGCGCCGGCCTCACGCCGACGCCGATCGCCATGCCGGGCCGCGACGCGCTGCATGCTGCCGCCAAGCCGGCACCGGGCGATGCGCTGTACTTCGTGGCCGTCGGCGATGGCAGTGGTGCGCACGTGTTCTCCGCGTCCTACACCGATCACAACAGCGCCGTGGCCGAGTACCTGAAGCGCCTGCGCGCCAAGCGCAGCGAGGCCACGGCGCAATGAGCGGCATGACCCGACTGATGTACAGGATGTCCCGATGAGCGAAGCACTGGCCCCTTGGCAGCAGCGCGTCTATGACCAGACCGTGGCCGCACTGGACGTGGGGCGGCTCGGCCATGGCTTGTTGCTGTGCGGCCCGGCCGGCATGGGCAAGCGTGCGGTGGCGATGCGGCTGGCCGCGCATGTGCTCAACCACGGGGAGGACGCGGCGGCACGCCAGCGCAACGCCCAGTTGATCGCCGCCGGCACCCACCCGGACCTGCAGTTCACCAGCTTTATCCCCAACAAGACCGGCGACAAGCTGCGCACCGAGATCGTCATCGACCAGGTGCGTGAGATCTCGCAGAAGCTGGCGCTGACCCCGCATTACGGCGTCGCCCAGGTGGTCATCGTCGATCCCGCCGATGCCATCAACCGCTCTGCCTGCAATGCCTTGCTGAAGACGCTGGAAGAGCCCTCGCCAGGCCGCTACCTGTGGCTGCTCAGCGCCGACCCGGCGCGCCTGCCGCAGACCATCCGCAGCCGTTGCCAGCGACTGGAGTTCCGCATGCCGCCGCGTGAGGAAGCCATGGCCTGGCTGCAGGCGCGTGGTTACACCGAAGGCGTGGCACGTGAAGCGCTGGACGCCGCCCGTGGTCACCCGGCGCTTGCCGACCAGTGGCTGCAAGGCGAGGGCATGGCCCTGCGCCGCCAGGTCGCCAGCGAGCTGGACCAGCTGCTGGCCGGCAAACTGGGCAGCGTCGAGCTGGCCCAACGCTGGACCGGCGACGACAACGCCGACCTGCGCCTGCGGCATGCCGCCGACCTGGCACTGAAGAAAGCGGCCGACGGCTTGACCGATCCGGCCCGATTGAACAAGCTGGCCGCCTGGTTTGATGCCGCCAATCGCACCCGCGACCTGCTGCGCACCACCATCCGCGCCGACCTGGCCGTGGTGGAGCTGCTGCTGGCATGGGGCGCGGCCAACCAAGTGCAATCCAAGGGGACTATTCGATGAGTGCGACGAACGCCCGCCAGGGCATCCTTTCGCTGGCGGTAAAGGACAAGGCAGCGCTGTACGGCGCCTACATGCCGTTCGTGAAGAACGGTGGCGTCTTCGTGCCCACGCCCAAGCGTTACTTCCTCGGCGACGAGGTGTTCCTGCTGCTGACCCTGCCGGACTCCAGCGAGCGCCTGCCGGTGGCCGGCAAGGTGGTCTGGGTCACCCCGCTGGGCGCGCAGGGCAACCGCCAGGCCGGCATCGGCGTGCAGCTGGCCGACGGCGCCGACGGCGAGGCCATCCGCAACAAGATCGAGACCCTGCTGGCCGGCACATCCAGCTCGGACAAGCCGACGCAGACGATGTGAAATCGTGTGAAGAAAGATGTTGACGTGCTCGCTCAGCCCCCTATAATGAGCGGCTCGCAACACGGGCGGTTAGCTCAGCGGTAGAGCATTGCCTTCACACGGCAAGGGTCACAGGTTCGATCCCTGTACCGCCCACCATATAAATCAAAGTGTTGCAGAAGAACCGGCGAAAGCCGGTTTTTTGTTTGACGATGACTCCAGCCCGGTACTTCGCTGGACTGCGCCGTAGCTCGATACAGCAGGTTTATCAAGAACTTACGCGCGTCCATCATATGCCGGTGCTTTCTGAAACTTGACCCGGTTTTCCCTCGCGCCGCTCCTATCTGGCTCTTGGAATTCGGGTCGTTCCAAGGAGTCATCATGGCTAAGATCAAGCTCACCAAGACCGCCGTAGAGTCGGCGCAACCCCAGGCCAAAGACATCGAACTACGGGATACCGTGGTGCCCGGCTTCCTGTGCAAGATTACCCCGAAGGGCCGCCGGGTGTTCATGCTCCAGTACCGCACGAACTCCGGGCAGCCTCGCAAGCCTTCGCTGGGCCTGTTCGGGGAACTGACCGTGGAGCAGGCCCGCTTCATGGCGCAGGACTGGCTGGCCGAGGTTCGCCGGGGCGGCGACCCTGGCGGTGCCAAGGCCGAGGCGCGCAAGGCGCCAACGGTCGAAGCGCTGTGCAAGAAGTTCATGGAGGACTACTCCAAGAAGCGCAACAAGCCCAGCACGCAGCGCGGCTATCAGGCCGTCATCGACCGCTGCATCGTCCCGCTGCTGGGCCGCAAGAAGGTGCAGGACGTGAAGCGGCCTGACATTGCCGGGTTGATGGAGAAGCTGGCCTACAAACCCGCCGAGGCGAACAACGCCTTCGGCGTGCTGCGCAAGATGTTCAACCTGGCCGAAGTGTGGGGCTACCGCCCGGACGGCACGAACCCGTGCCGCCACGTCCCGATGTACCCGCCCGGCGAGGAAACCCGACTCATCGTGGACGACGAGCTAGCGCTGATCTTCCGCCATTTGGAGAAGCTGGAGGCGGAAGGACTGGAGAACTACGTCATTCCGCTGGCGATCCGCCTGCAATTCGAGTTCGCCGGCCGTCGCTCCGAAATCTGCACGCTCGAATGGGATTGGGTCGATCTGGAGAAACGGCGCGTGGTCTGGCCCGATAGCAAGACCGGCGGCCTTTCAAAGCCTATGAGCGCGGAAGCCTACCGGCTGTTTTCGACGGCACCGCGCCGTGAAGGCTGCCCCTATGTCCTGCCATCGCCCAACGACCCGACCAAGCACCTGACCTTTGGCGAGCACTACGGCGGCTGGTGCCGGGTGCTCAAGGGCACCGGCGTTCCGCACGTCGGCACGCACGGCATCCGCCACCGCTCGACGACCGACATTGCCAATTCGGGCGTGCCGACCAAGGTAGGCATGAAGCTGACGGGGCATAAGACCGTGGCGATGTTCATGCACTACGTCCACACCGAGGACAAGCCGGTGCGCGATGCGGCCGAGCTGGTGGCGAGCCGGCGCCAGGCGATCACGGGCGCGCGACAGCCCAAGGAGGCCGTGGCATGAACAGGCACAAGTCATCCATTCCTTCGTCCGCAGCGCCGACGGCGCTGATAGGCGACATCCGGGCACTGATCGAGGCGGCGCGACAGCGCGCCGCCTCGGCGGTGAATAGCGAGCTGACGATGCTCTACTGGCGTATCGGCCAGCGCATCCATACGCAGGTCTTGGAGGGGCAGCGGGCCAGCTACGGCGAGGAAGTCGTGTTGACCCTGGCGGCGCAGTTGGTGAAGGAGTACGGCAGCAGCTTCGCGGTCAAGAACCTGCGCCGCATGGTGCAGTTTGCCGCTACCTTCCCCAACGAGCAGATTGTCGTATCACTGATACGACAATTGAGCTGGACGCATTTCATCGCCCTGATCCCGTTGAAAGACCCGCTCCGGCGGGACTACTACGCACAAATGGCTAGCGCCGAACGCTGGAGCGTGCGCACGCTGCGCGAGCGCATCGACTCGATGCTGTACGAGCGTACGGCGCTGTCCCAAAAGCCGGACGAAACGATCGCGCAGGAATTAGCGACCCTGCGCGATGCGCAGCGCATGTCGCCGGCCCTCGTCATGCGCGACCCGTACATCCTCGACTTCCTGGGCTTGAGAGACACCTGGCAGGAAGGCGACCTGGAAGCGGCGATCATCCGGGAAATGGAATCCTTCTTGCTGGAGCTCGGCGCAGGCTTCACCTTCGTCGCGAGGCAGAAGCGCATCCAGATTGACAACGAGGATTTCCACCTCGATCTACTGTTCTACAACCGCAAGCTGCGCCGGCTGGTGGCGATGGAGTTAAAGGTTGGCGAGTTCAAGGCAGCCTACAAAGGGCAGATGGAGCTGTACTTGCGCTGGCTCGACAAGCACGAACGGGAGCCGGAGGAGGCCCTGCCGCTGGGGATTATCCTCTGCACTGGCAAGAAGTCCGAACAGATAGAACTGCTGGAACTGGACAAATCCGGCATCCACGTTGCCGAATACCTGACTACCTTGCCGCCGCGCGCCGTACTGGTGGATCGGCTGCACCAAGCGACTCGGCGGGCGCAGTTGCAGATCGAGCAGCGCAAGAAGAACTGACTGCAACATTTGAGCTTAGCGGCGCGCCGCATTCGAACCCTAGTACCGCCCGCTTCTTTTGCCGAACACGGCGATTCGGTTCCAATCCTCCACGCCATCCGGCTTGCTCGGGTGCGCGTGCCGCCCGCTTCCAATGCCCACCACGTAAGCAAAAGTAATGTACGATTGACGTACATCGTCAATTAGTCGGCTTGATACCGACCAAGGCATTGGGGTGAGGGGCTCTTCATTCTGGGGCGCAATATGACCACGGCAGCGCATCATCCGGGCGAGGTTCTCGCCGAACGGCTTGAAGTCATTGGTGTATCGCCGACTGAGTTGGCGCGTCAGCTCGGTGTCCCTGCCAACAGGATCACTCAGATCATCAATGGCAAGCGCGGGGTCACTGGCGACTCGGCGCTGCGGCTTGCTCACTGGTTCGGGGAGTCACCGCAGTTCTGGATGAACTTACAGTCGCACTGTGACCTGGAGCTTGCAGAGGCTGAGTTGGGACAATCTATCAAATTGCTCCCTACTGCGCCGGCCATTCGAGGCCATAAGACCGTCAAGCGAGCGAAAAACTGCGTAGGAAAGGACTCATGACGGAAAAGAACAAAGCCTTCTCTCGCGTTGATGAGCATGCCTGGGAGGGCGTGTGGCATGACCGATAAATCGGCAGACATCACATTCCACTATCCGCCGGAGCTATTCAACCTCCTGGTGGATGTCGTGCCGTTGCTCAATCGCTCGAAGTCGGATGTTCTTGTGTTTTTTCGCGGCGCAGGCGTGACTGAAACTGTGACATCCGATATTGCCACTCGCTTGAAGGCGGCGCCGAAGGATGTCAACAAGTACGAAATGGTTCGTACGGTGCTTGAACGCCTCAATGCGAAGGGTGAATCCGCTCTTCGCCAACGGCGTGAGGTACTGCGCCGTGTTGTGGAATTTGCAAGCTTCGACTCGTGCTGGCCCAGCGACCAGCTAAAGGCTAAGGGGCTCGTCGCGAGCATTCGTGAAGTCGTCAACCAAAAGGACGCCTTCACACGCATGAACAACGCCCGCGAGGAAGAGCGGCAGGCGCGCCTCGCCGAAACGCAACGGATTGCCACCGAAAAGCGGCAGCGCGATTCCAGAATCGAGACTGCCAAGCAGGGCTTGTACGCACTTTTTGGCGCTTCGACGACAGCGCAGGAACGCGGCAAGATGCTGGAGACCGCGCTCAACGATCTCTTTCAGGCCTATGGCGTTCTTATCCACAAAGCCTTCCACCTAGTGGGCAACGCTGGGGAGGGGATTGTTGAACAGATCGATGGAGTGATCGAGCTTGGTGGCGTGCTCTACTTCGTTGAAATGAAGTGGTACCGAAATCCGGTGGGCAAGCCAGAGATTTCGGAGCATCTCGTCCGCCTCATGTCGCGCGCCGAGGTCCGAGGTATCTTCATTTCCGCCAGTGACTACACAGAGCCGGCCATCCATACCGTTCGTGAGTTTTTACAACATAAGGTCTTGGTTCTCTCGACGCTTCAAGAGATCGTGCGTTTGCTTGAGAAACAGGATGATCTTGCAGAGTTCTTTTCGAAGAAAGTCTAGGCGGCGCAGATACACAAGAATCCGTATTTCAGCCCTTATGATGGCCAAGTATAAGGTGCGGACATGACAGCGAACTGGAAGGACATCAACAAGCCGTCTAGCCCCGCAACTGCCGTCACGGCTGCGCAGGTCGCGAATGGCCCGGTCATTCCGCCGCAGCAAAGGCTGTTGACTTATTCGCCGGACGAATGGGAAGTATTCGTTGAGGAGTGGGCCTATTACTGCCTCACGGCAAACTACAAGCATGTCCAACGTTTTTCGGGTGCCGGCGACATGGGTATCGACGTTGCCGGGTTCGTTGATGATGAACGCCTCCAGGGTGTGTGGGACAACTACCAGTGCAAGCATTATGGCCATGCCATCAGGCCTAGTGATGTCTGGGCTGAGTTTGGCAAGGTCATCTGGCACTCGTACAGCGGTGAATACACGGTTCCCCGCCGCTACTACTTTGTTTCACCACGTGGTTCTGGCACGTCGCTCAGTCGCCTGTTCTCGAATGCCGAAAAGCTGCGCGAGGAACTAATTGCGAATTGGGATAAACACGTGAAAGACGCGATCACAAGCACGAAAGAGGTGCTTCTCGACGCGAAGCTCCGCGCCTATGTGGACGCCTTTGACTTCTCTATCTTTGACGCCAAGACCGCACTTCAGCTTGTTGGCGATCATCGCACCACGCCGGTTCATGTTGCTCGCTTTGGTGGTGGCCTGCCAATGCGGCCTGCCTCCGAAAAGCCGCCCCAAGAGGTCGCTGTCGCCGAGAGTCGCTATGTGACACAGTTGCTCGTCGCATACGGCGAGCACACAGGGACGAACGTGACCGAACCTTCGGCCTTGTCTGTGCCAAAGCTCAAGGAGCACTTCCGCCGGCAGCGCGAAGCATTCTATGAGGCAGAGTCGCTGCGCGTCTTTGCGCGTGACAGCGTGCCGCCTGGCACCTTCGAGTCTTTGCTGAACGACATTCACGATGGTGTTATCGACACTCACGACGCGACCCATGCCGACGGCTACGAAAAGGTTTGCGCTGTTACCAAAGCGGCTCGTGACATGCAAATCACAGCGAATGCCCTTATCACTTGTACGAAGCCCAAGGACCGCGATGGAATCTGCCACCAACTCGTGAACGAGGAGCGCATTCGGTGGACACGACAATGAGCCAAGAACGTAAGCCGATCACCTTCAATGGCCCACTAGAGGCCGGCATCCGTGCCGTCTCGATTCTCGGCGCCGCATATCCGAAAACCTACGATCTTCAGCGGCTTGTTGCCCTGGATTATCTTCTTGTCCATACAGGCGATATTGATGGCCCGGACAACTTGCACCCACCGACGCCGATGCATTCGACTGAAATGCTCGTGAGGCGCAAACTGGTGGAGAAATCTCTACTTTTGATGATGACCCGTGATCTCGTGCAGCGCGAAATCACGGCCGATGGCATCAAGTATGGCGCAGGCGAAAGTGCCGCCACATTCCTAACATCAGTTTCATCTAGCTACTTGCTGGCTTTGAAGGACCGAGCTGCCTGGCTTATCGAAACCCTTGGCGATCTCACGGACGAACAATTCAAAGGTGTTATGCGCCGGTTCTTCGATAAGTGGGTTGAAGAGTTTCAGCAAGTTGAGCGGAGCCTGGGGGGCGAGGTATGACGGTAGAAATTCCCGGATTCCGTTTGCGCTTCCTAGGCTTCTTCGGCCCTCAGAAGCAGCCCTCAAGCGTCACCTTCGGTCCCGGATTGAACGTTCTCTACGGTGCATCGAATACCGGGAAATCGTTCATTGTTGAAGCCATCGACTTCATGCTCGGAGGCAAGCCGCCTTTGCGCGACATCCCGGAGCGTGTCGGTTATGACCTCGTTCTTCTGGGTATTGAGACACTTGATGGAAGGGCTTTCACGCTTTGGCGCAGCATAGACGGCGGCGGTTTCCGTCTTTATGACGACACGCATGAGACGCCACCTGCAACTGATGTTCCGTACAAGCAGCTCGATGACAAGCATAGCGAGAGAAACGACACCAACCTATCTTCTTTCTTGCTAGGCCTATGCGGACTTGGTGGCAAGCGGGTCCGTAGGAATTCCCGGAACGAAACCAATAGTCTGAGCTTTCGCAACATCGCACGTCTAATGATCGTTAATGAGACGGAAATCACGCAACAAAGCTCCCCACTTTTTGATGGCAACCCCACCGCTAACACGCCTAACCTTGCAACATTCAAGTTACTTTTAACCGGGGCAGACGACTCAGCGTTGGTTGCCAGTGCAAAGGGTGAGCCGGAAGAACTTTCGCGTGAGGCGCAGCTGCATCTTCTTGATCAGCTTCTTGGCGACTACCGCGAGCGACTTAAGGAGCTGACCAAAAGTCCGAAGGAATTGGAGGAGCAGCTAGAGAAGATTGACGCATCGCTGCGCCAACAGACAGCCCAAGTAAATACTACCGAAGCAGAGTTCCAGGAAGCCGCTGGGAAACGGCGTGAACTGCGCAAGAAACTTGAGGAAGGCCGCGAGCGGCGCGCCGAGGTCGGATCGATGCTTGAGCGGTTTAGCCTTCTCGACAAGCACTACGCATCCGACATCGAACGGCTGCGTGCCATCGAAGAAGGTGGAACGCTATTCAATGTGCTTGGTTCCGGGCATTGTCCCCTCTGCGGTGCAGCTCCCGAATCTCATCGCGCCGATGCTGAATGCAATGGAGACATTGATGCTGTTGTTCAAGCGGCTCAGAAGGAAATCGCCAAGATCGGGGTTTTGCGCGCCGAACTCGCGGCGACCATTCAGAGCCTTGAGCATGAGGGTTCCCGTTTCGACCGTAGGATGCCTGCCGTTGTCCAGGAGCTGGGATCAATTTCCGAGGCAGTTGAAGAATTGATCGCGCCGAAGCTTTCGAGTCTTCGCAAGTCCTATTCCGATTTCGCTGACAAACGCGCCGAGGTACGCGAGGCGCTGGGACTCTACGCCACCGTGCAAGACATGGAGCGCCGCCGTGCTGATCTTGAGAAGGGTGCCGAGGACGACAAGGCCGGTGCGCTTGCCAACGCAGACATTCCCACCACCGTGACCCACAGCTTTGCCAAGACTGTTGAGGGAATCCTGGCCGGTTGGCATTTTCCCGAGGCTGGGGACGTGTACTTTGATTCCAAAACGCGCGACCTAGTTATTGCAGGAAAGTCGCGTAGTGCCTTTGGCAAGGGGCTACGTGCCATCACGCATGCTGCTTTCACTCTCGGACTGCTGGCTTTCTGTCGCTCGCGGCAGACGCCACACACTGGATTCGTCGTTCTCGATTCTCCCTTGCTAGCATATCGAGAACCCGATGGAACCGAAGACGACTTGACCGGAACCGACCTTCAGGAACAGTTCTACGCTTACCTGGAAGCGCTGCCCATCGACACACAAGCCATCGTGGTCGAGAACACTGACCCACCGGAGACAATCAGGAAGCGCGAACAATCACTCATGTTCGGCAAGAATCCACATCACGGTCGGTACGGCCTGTTTCCCTTTCTGACGGACACTGTGCAGTAATTGGACATGAGAACGTAAAGGCCACAACAGTCGAAGAATTCAAAGCTGCTTACAAGGACCAGATGGAACTCTACCTTCGCTGGCTTGACAGGCACGAAAGGAGGCCAGAAGAAGCCTCGCCGCTGAGAATCATTCTCTGCACAGGCAAAAAGTCGGACCAGGTTGAATTGCTGGAGTTAGACAAGTCCGGCATCCATGTCGCCGAGTACATCACGACTCTGCCGCCGCGTGTCTTGCTGAGGGAGGGATTGCAGTAGGCGACCCGGCGAGCACAGATTTAAAAAGAACTGGCAATTTAATGGCGAATAATGTTTACAGAAACCTCTATCCTGATAATCCCAGCACCATATGCTTAAACTGCGTTTTGAGGCAGGAATTTGTCAGTCAATGACGATAACTGGATGACCGCGATCACGTGGAGATCCAGGGAAGCTCGAATAACAAACCCTATTGCCGGGCACCGCTGGGCGCCGCGTTCCGTAAACACTTTCCATGCTAAAGAAGGTAGTTACTTCGTCATCACCATCAATAAATCCGCTATAGCCATTTTGTATAAGGTTGGAGACCGCCCCGACTTTTCGGTCAACGCCAATAAAACACAGATCAGAAATTTCCTCGACCAGTTCGTCCGCTGTGGGGCGATCAGCAATGTCGTACTGGAGGCATTTCTCGACAATAGATTGCAGTTGTTCCGCTAAATTCTTGTATTGAGGGTTGACCGTCATGAACGTTGGCCAAGGCTCTCTATTCCGATTTTGCACATTAACCGCGGCTTGCAGATAAACTCCGAAAGGAACCTTTCCAGTTAATATCTGAAACATCAATGCGCCAAGCGACCATATATCAACTGATTTTCCAGGATGCTCTCCTGCCTGTCTAAACATCATCTCGGGAGCCATATAAGGCAGCGCCCCACGAATAGTTCCGGAAGTTGATCTTGTGATATCTCCCTCGCGAGCTGCCTCCTCAAAAACCTCCTCTGTTAAGGTCGCAATTCCAAAATCTGTAATCTTTAATTCATGAAGATTAACGCCATGCTCAACAATGATATTGCTCGGTTTCAGATCACGATGCACAACGCCTGCGTGATGCGAGGCAGCAACTCCTTTTGAAATGTGCAAGAAAATTCTGGCAGCCAGATGTGGATCAATCGCGCCAAATGATCTTAATCTTGTATCAAGGTTTTCACCATCGACATACTCTTCTATGAGAAATAGATTGCCATC
The DNA here is from genome assembly GCF_056759895.1 of Stenotrophomonas sp. STEN038. NCBI lineage: Bacteria > Pseudomonadati > Pseudomonadota > Gammaproteobacteria > Lysobacterales > Lysobacteraceae > Stenotrophomonas > Stenotrophomonas sp. STEN038. The sequence goes on along the minus strand of NZ_JBRRDW010000025.1, from coordinate 52,333 downwards.
TAACTCAAGGTAGTCGAGCGTCTTTGCCACATTATAGTGATTGACTCTGGCAGATATTTTTGCGCTCTTGCTAAATCGCTTATCAGGCTGCCCCGGCTGGGGAGTCTTCAGTGCCACATGCCCTTCGAGTAGAAGGTCGTATGCTAAATACACATCTTGCATGCCGCCCCGGCCTACATGGCGCTCTATCCTATAGCGTCCAGAAATAATATCCCCTGTATTCATGGCATTACCTCTGGGTTCGATACATCAAAAGTCACAAATTTTCGGTTGCCGCCGTTTCCGAAAGTGAGAACACAGCACCCTGGAACTACTCTTCCTGAAGTGGCTGACGTATTGTTGATATATACATCACCCGAAACGCTTGTGACATTAAAGTCCAAGCCATCATATTCTATTGTGAGGCTCCCAACGTTTGCATTTAGTGCAATCTTTCGATTTTTTGAGTCCAAAGTATGGACGACGCCATTCAGGACAACTGTGGCACGATGTTTGTTCTTAAGTAGCTGCTTTGCCAGAAGATCCTGAATCTCTTGCATGGTAGGCCTGTCAGCGCTATTAGCAGAAAGGCAACTGTACAGTACCCCGGAAATTTCGCTTGGAATACCTGCAAAGAGGGCAGAGAACTCGCCCAACGAGGGTTGATTTGGGGGGCGATTGCGCAAGCTGGGAGGTGCGTTGGGCGTCAACAAGGCGAGACAAGTCACGCCAAATGCGTAAACGTCTATAGACGAGTCAAACGCTATTGTTTGATCCCCCCATAGTTCCGGAGCCATGAATATGGGAGTTCCAATGATGCTTCGAGTCTCTGCGTTAGCGTTATTTCTTGATAGACCAAAATCAAGAATTTTTACGACACCCTCACTGTCTATTTTAATGTTTCCTGGCTTAATATCTCGATGGATGATCCCTCCAGAATGTATGTCGGTTAGGCCGCAAGATATCTGCCAAATTACATTTAAATATTCATGGTTGGCCGAGAATCCTCCAGCCTCAAGGGTTTCTCCATCAATGAACTCAAGGACGATGGCTGGATATTGGACTCCATTGCCTTGAATGTTCACTATGTCATAGAGCTGAACTACATGTTTTGATCTTAGTTTCGCGAGGGATTTTTGCTCGTCCAGAAGTCTTCTTGCCTCAACTCCTGGTTGGAGATACTTCAGAACAACCTGGCGTTGCAAATGAAGATCCTCGCAAAACAAGACTTCCCCCATGCCCCCTCTGTCAGATGTGTTGAGAGACTTGTATCTATTTGCTATCAGCATCGACATCTCCTTGTTCGCCAGGATTTCCTATTTCGATGTCTAGCTCGATATTTTCAGGATATGCATCTTCTCGCTTTTTTTTCCTGGGCCTCTTTGTGGAAGACCTCTGTCTCTTGGGCTTCTCTTCTGTAGCTACGACGTTGCCGAGGGGCGCTTTGTCCGGCAGATCATTATTAATGTCACCAGAACTCTCGGGTTGTCGGCCTTGCCTATGATTAAATGCTTGATCTTCTTCGCGCAACCATAGCGTGGTTAAGTCTCCATCAGCATCCCAGAGTCGAATACCACTACCTTCATAAAAAGCTAGCGACTCTGTGACTTTGCTTATGTTAAATACTGCGGATGTGGAGTTATCGTGGCCGCCACACCATCTAGACAGGGCAATCAATCTATCTGACGCCTGCTTTATGTCCGATGAGTTTTCTAGAATTCTACTTAAAGTCTTTTCTTCAATGCTATGGATGCCGTCTGTAGTGATTGCACAAAACGTTTTATTGCTGGGAAGGTCTGCTATTTTGGGCTGCATGGACTCACCCATTCCAACAAACTGGAGAAGCTCTCGGCCGCTGCCACCAACAGCTTCTGCTAGAGAATCATCAGTGGTGTGCCGCTCTACCTTTTCATTAAAGCCGAACGTGTAAATTCTTGTATCGCCCAAATGTACGAAAAGTTGCTTCCCATAAGAATCTATCAAAACGGCGGTCAGTGTTGACCCTCCATTTCCACTATAGATTTCAAATACTTCCTCGTTGGCATGCCTTATTGCTTCCATCGCCCTGTCATGAATGCTCAGGTTGCGATAATGAACCAGGGCATAAAAAAAACTCGATAGGGACAAAGTGGAGCAGAGCCCTCCATCTCGCATACCTCCCATTCCATCTGCAACCGCTACTGCAAATAGAGGATTGATGGACTTTTTCCCAGTGTAGATAGCCGCTACCCGATCTTGATTTTCTTTGCGGACCAGTCCTATATCACTTGACAGCACAAGAGGGATGTCAAAGCATTGATTCTGCGCACGGTCAGGAAATTTCCTAGAGAACCATATCTGTAGATTTTCTTGGAATGGGTGCATGGAATTTTAGAGACTCCTGTTTGTGCAAGTGGAATGCATGTGCCCTTCTCTTAAGTTCACGCTATCCAGACTTAGGAGCACCAAGCGCTAATCAATTGTCGCTTTCTGTCGATTTTATCTGACATGATCTCGGGCGTCACGATTTCAGTCGTGGGCTTGCTGGCTGCGCCGGCTCCTCTGCCAATTGCGCCATCCGGTTTCGATCCTTGACCCTGCCAGCCCTGACGAGCCTGCACACAGCGTTGGCTTCCCTTGTCAAACTGGTAGAGCCGGCTGCGCCAGATCGGCCGGACAACACCGCGGTATGACGTCGATGGCCAGGGTACGGGGTTCAAGTTGCTTGGGCGAATGGGCGTCCCCGGCCAAGAAGCATAGCCGGTCGCGCTGTCGTGCTGCGCATCGAACCCCCTACGGGGTTTCGCCCCTGTCGGGCCTCCATCGTTCCCTCGCTCCGCTCGGCTGACGCCTACGGCCCGGCTTCCAGCTTCGGGCCTGCGCGCTTCGCTTGCGTGCGGTCGGCACAAAGGGATGGCCGTTGCCTTGTCCAGCCGTCTCCCCTGACTTCATCACCTTACCCGCGACCGTAGCCCGCTCCCGTGTGCCGTCAAGGCGCGCAGGGCCGTGTCCTCGGCTGCGCCTGCGGGCCGCACCAACCCTGCGCTTGTCTCCTTGACGGCCCCCGTCCGCGCGCTCCTTTGGCCGCGGGCGATGAACTCAGGAAAGACGGTGGCAACAGGGCCAACCGGGTTCCTCGTGCCGACCGCACCGAACAGCCGAAAGGCTGGGCTCCGAATCTAGGAATCCGGTGTGCGGTTTGAACAGCAAACCCTTTTCGTCAGGAGAAATGCCATGCAACTCGCATCCCGATTCGCTTCCCGTTCCCCCTCGCTGCGCAGCGATTACCCGCTGTCCGACGATCAAATCCGCAGCGTCGCGCCGTCCATCTTCGCGGACGCCCCGCACGAAAGCCGTTCCAAGCGGTACGCCTATATCCCCACCGCCGCCGTGCTGACCGAGCTTCGCAAGGAAGGATTCCAGCCCTTCATGGTGGCTCAGACCCGCGTGCGCAGCGAAGACCGCCGCGACTTCACCAAGCACATGATCCGGCTGCGCCATGCCAACCAGATCAATGATGCAGAAGCCAATGAAATCGTCCTGCTGAACTCGCACGACGGCACCAGCAGCTATCAATTATTGGCTGGCCTGCTGCGCTTTGTCTGCCAGAACGGATTGGTATTCGGCGACACCGTGGCCGATGTGCGCGTACCCCACAAGGGCGACGTGGCCGGGCACGTCATCGAAGGCGCTTACGAAGTGTTGAGCGGCTTCGACCGGGTGAAGGAATCCCGCGATTCCATGCGCGCCATCACCTTGAACGATGGCGAATCCGAAGTGTTCGCCCGCGCCGCGCTGGCCCTCAAGTACGACGACCCCGACAAGCCCGCACCCATCACCGAATCGCAAATCCTGATGCCGCGCCGCTTCGACGACCGCCGCCCGGACTTGTGGAGCGTGTTCAACCGCACGCAAGAGAACCTGACTCAAGGAGGCCTGCGCGGGCGCAGCGCCAACGGACGCCGCCAGCAAACCCGCCCGGTGCAGGGCATCGACCAAAACATCCGCCTCAACCGTGCGCTTTGGCTGCTGGCCGATGGCATGCGCCAGTTGAAAGCCTGAACCCCCCACGCGGCAGGGGCAGGCAGCAGCCCTTGCCGCTTCTCTCGCTGCTGCATCCCAACCGCTAGGAGTTATCACCATGAACGCCGTTACCCAAACCGAAACCCGCGCCATCGAAACCACCGCCGCGCCGCTGGAAGTGGCTGACCCGACCAAGAACCTGATTTTGGTTCCGCTCTCGCAGTTGCTGCCGCGCCGTTCCAAGCGCAACGCACGCAAGACCCCGCGCCTGTCCGTTCCCGAACTGGCTGCGAGCATCGCCCGCATCGGCCTGCTTCAAAACCTTGTCGTTATCCTCGCCGCCGATGGCGAACAATACGAAGTGGTGGCCGGCGACCGCCGCTTGACCGCATTGAAGCTGCTGGCGAAGAAGAAGCGCATCGCCGCCGACTTTGAGGTGCCTTGCCTGCTGGTGCCGGACGCTTCGGCCCGTACCGTCAGCCTCGCGGAAAACCTGCTGCGCGAGCAGATGCACCCGGCCGACCAGTTCGAGGCGTTCGCCGCACTGGTCAAGGAAGGCCGTCCCATCGAAGACATTGCCGCCGACTTCGGCGTGTCCCCGCTGGTAGTGCAGCGCCGCTTGAAGCTGGCCAACGTCTCGCCGCGCCTGCTGGCCGACTACCGGGCTGGAGCCGTCACGCTGGAACAGTTGATGGCCCTGACCATCACCGACGACCACGCCGCGCAGGAAGCCGCGTTCTACTGTGCGCCCGAATGGCAGCGTGGCGCATCCGTGCTGCGCGAACGCCTGACCGAACGCGAAATCGACGCCACGCATCCGCTGGTGCGCTTCGCCGGGCTGGACGCCTACACGGCGGCGGGCGGCGGCCTCCGCCGCGACCTGTTCGCGGAAGGCGATGCCGGAACCTACCTGACCGACGCCGTGCTGCTGGAAACGCTGGTGCGCGGCAAGCTGGATGCACTGGCCGGGGACGTGCGCGCCGAGGGTTGGGCGTGGGTCGAAGCCGTGCCGCACATGAGCTACGCCGAGCGGCAGGCGTTCCAGAACGCACCGCGCCAGCGCCGCGAACCGAGCGCCCGCGAAGCCCGCCGCATCGCATCGCTGCAAACCCGCCTCGATAAGATCGACGCCGAACTGGAAGAAGCCTATGACGCCGAGGACGAGGACAAGACCGAGGCGCTGGAACCGCGCCGCGAACAGGTCGCCGGGGAACTGCAAGCCGTGGAGCAAGCCTTGCAGGGCTATGCCCCGGACGTGCGCGCCGTGGCCGGTGCCATCGTCACCCTTGACCGCAGCGGCGAAGCCGTGATTCATCGCGGGCTGCTGCGCGAAGCCGAAGCCAAGGCGCTGCGCACGCTGGAACGCTTGCGGCAGGGGTTCGGCAGCGCGGAAGGCGAAGCCGGGAACGACGACGAAGGCGAGGACGCCGAGCAGCCCAAAGCCGCGAGCCTGTCCGACCGGCTGGCGCAGCGCCTGAGCGCGCACCGTACCGCCGCGCTGCAAATCGAAGTCGCCCGGCATCCGCAAGTCGCGCTGGCCGCGCTAGTGCATGGCATGGTGCAGTCCGTCTTGCAGGACAGCCACTACGGCCGCGACCTGCCGCTGGGCGTGCGCCTGACCGTGCAAGACCGGCTGGAAGGCATGGCCCCCGACTGGCCCGATTCGCCTGCCGCCGTGGCCCTGCGCGAGTTGCAGCAGGTTGCGGGCGAAGCGCTGCCGCAGGACAGCGCCGAACTGTTCGGCGTGCTGCTGGCGATGGAGCAAGGCGAACTGGTGCGGTTGCTGGCGGTATGCGTGGCGGCGACCGTGGACGTGGTGACGTCCCGCGCCACGGCGCACCAGCCGGGCGCGGAACTGGCGCAGGCCGTGGGACTGGACATGGCGGCATGGTGGCAGCCCACCGCCGAAGGCTACTTCAAGCACGTTTCCAAGGCGGTGATTCTGGAAGCCGTGGGCGAGTTTGCGCCGTCGCACGCTACCCGGTTGGCGAAGTTGAAGAAGGCCGACATTGCCAGCGAGGCGGAACGGCTGGCCGATGGCACGGGCTGGATGCCCGCAGTGTTCAAGAGCGGACACGACACGGAGCCGCAGGAAGATGCGCAGGACGTGGATGCGTCGGAAGATGCCGCCGACGAAGTGGAGGCCCACGCACTCGCCGCGTGAGGGTGCAGCATGGCCCCGGCGTGATGCGCCGGGGCTTCACCAAAACCGGGCGCGGTAGGTCTGCCGCGCCCGGTTTCAACGTCCACAGCAAAATCGCGCCGTGGGCCCCCCGCCCGCCCGGGGGCGGGGGGCCGCGGCGGCGGGGGTGTGGGGGGGGGGGGGGGGGGGGGGGGGGGGGGCGGGGGGGCCCGGGGGGCGCGGGGGGCGCGCGCAAGTGTATTGCGCGCGGTACGGCGATCGGTGCCCGCTGGCGCGGGCAAGGTTTCGATGGCTCCCCGCCGCAATGGGCGGAGCTTGTGGGGCTACGCCCCGGCTTGCTGCGGCAGGTTGTGCCAAGGCGTGCCGTCCTCGACGCTGGCGGTTCGCGCCTCTACGTCACGAAGGGCGGTTCACCGACACGCCGCCCGGCCTTGCCTATGGAACTTCCACGCCACGCCTCAAGTACGTCGCCGCAAGCGGCGGCGGGGGCGTTCTCGCCTGTCGTTGGGAGATTGACCTTGCCCGCGTCAGAGCACAAGCCAGTGCAGCCGTCACGCGGGGATGCCGAGTTGGCGACGTCTCCATTCGGGAGCGGGCGGCCGGTGCGTCCTTGGCTTGTCGTGAATCCTGGCGAGGGAACGGCTGCGCCTTGGGCTTCATGGCCGCAACCTTCCAGCGAAAACAATTTCCCCTGCGCTGCGCGCATTCCTCGCGGCAAAAATTGTTTTCGCTTCCAGGTTCTCCACGGTGTTGCGACCGCTGCGCGGTGCGGCCAGCCCATCCCCCGCCGGCCGGATCACAACAAGGACGCACTGGCGCGACCTTGTTCAACCCGAAAGGAGAAACATCATGGCTAACATCGGCACCTTCACCGCAGAGAAAGACGGCTTCACCGGCACGCTTCGCACCCTGACGCTCAACGTCAAGGTCAAGCTGGTTCCCAACGACAAGGGCGACACCGAGAACGCCCCCGACTTCCACCTTCAGGCGGCCGGCCACGAGATCGGCGCGGCGTGGAAGAAGACCAGCCAGGCCGATCGTCCGTACCTGTCGGTTTCGCTCGATGACCCTTCGTTCCCGGCGACGGTCTATGCCCGCCTGATCGAGAACGAGGACGGCACGCACGACCTGATCTGGTCGCGCAGCAAGCCCAAGGCGGCCTGACGGCCGCCCACCGCGCCCCGCCCATTGCGGCGGGGCGCAACGCTATGCACGCATGACCTTATTCCAGTCGATGCTATGACCGGCAGCTTCAAGCTCACGCGCAAGTGCCTGTTTCCAGCCCCCGCCGCTATCCATCGTCTCCCAAACGACACCGGCGAAATCGCTTGGAATTTCCACCGCCCCGCGTTTGAGAGCACATACCTTGTCTCTGCCCAGGCGACCAATGAAGTACCCCAACTCCAAAAGCACATTCTGACGGGCTCTGGGCTCAGGCGTTCCTCCTTTTACGCAGCCCTCATCGTCTGGCGTAAGCAGAACTACTGCGAAACCAACGTCACTGTGAGCAACCACTTTTTCGATAATCGTTCGTCCTTGGTTAGCCTGTTCGTGCAAGATGATGGCTTCAAGCCCGATTCGCTCAAGAAATCGTGCCACTGTTTCACGAGCACCATCATCGTGACCATGAACAATAAAGACCTTACGCGAAAATTGAGCTTTTAACATGGCATCCGTGCTCCCCTTGGCCTGGATATAACTCTTGTAATCTCGCACAAAGGGAATGATTAGCTGACCAGTAAGTGCGTGGATTCCAGCAATGACCTTTTTTCCGGAATAGAAAAAATGGTGTCCGAAGTTGGTAGCGTAGCCGGGATCTGCCGCCAGCTTTTCGATTAAAAGCAACGTCAACCCCAGCGCCTGTTTGGGCTCATCTGGCCAAGCAAGCTGGGCGCTTCCAACCATGCTGCCCCCGGTCTTTTCACTTTCAGCGATGAACGCCTCAACGTCGAGACCTTCCGTGAGCTCGGCGTTGTATGGCTCAAGGTCGGGATGTCGTAGCAGTTGAGCCAATTTTTTGAGAGGTCTTTCGTACGTTTGAAGCTGTGAGGACTGCAAGTCTAGAACTGCATTGTTTATTTCCGAGAATAAGTCTTTAGCCATCACTCATCCCCGTCCGACTTCAATCTAGCTTCGGCCGCTTTTTCAAGAATACTCTCCCGATACTTTTCCTTCATTTGTTCTGCGAGAGGGCCAACGATAGGGTTCGAAGAATATTCCCCTAAGCGCTCGTCGATCATTCGATTGACCGATTGAATTGCGCCCTCAATGCTGGCGGGATCATTTGGATCAAAGTTTACGACTCCCAGTTCGCCGTCCAACTCGCTCAAGGCGCGCTGCGCATCTTTCAGGTTTTTCTGAAGCTTATCCAGTCCGGTAATTTTGAACACGACTCACCTCCTTTTATTTATTCTGAGGATCGGGAAATGATGAGACTTCCCGAGCAATGTGATCCATTAGTTCGTGGACGCTTTTTGGATCACTACCTGCATACGCAAGGACCAGAAGCGTGAGTGGGTGAACATCCAGCACGGCACAAACATCTTCAATTTTATTCAATGTTGGGCTTTTCAGCCCTCGCTCCAGAGAGCTGAGGTAAGTCCGGCTGGACACATCCGAGAACGCCTCCTGGCTCAGACCACGCGCCTTTCTGATCCGCCGCAGTGCATCGGGCAACGATGGCTTGAACGCTGTCATTCTGAACTTTCCCCAAAATCCAGAATGACAACCTGTTGCGCCCTATAGGGCTACAATCTATAGTGTGCATTTTTATGTCTTTGCTGAAATCCGCAACTGCGGATTTCGCCGGAATCGGGAGTCGCGTCCGTGCCTTTCCTGACCGCCACAATTCCGCTTCTGCGTTTCCGTGCATATACGGATTCGATGGCTTGTGCCTTCGTGCTTTCTCGCCAAAGCACGCATCCGCTTCAGCGGTTCCGCGCTTCGGTGGAAAATCGTATCCGTGCATGCTCGGGTGCGTGGGGATTCGAGTCATGACACAGCCGCTCGTCACCGCTGAACAGCGGGCGCAACTGCTCGCCGTCGGCGAGGCACGCACCGCTGGTCGGAGCATCGACCCGATGCCGACGGTACGGCTGTTCACTCCTGACGCGCACGCCACCTGGCTGCTGGCCGCGCTCGATCCGGTCGATGGCGATACGGCATGGGGGCTGATCGACTTGGGAATAGGCATGCCCTGCCTGGGCCATGTGAAGCTGTCCGATCTGGCGTCCATCGTCGGGCCGCACAAGCAACCTGTGATGCGCGATCGCTACTTCCAGCCGGCGCGGCTGCTGTCGGAGTACCTGCGGCTGGCCGAGGAAAACGGCTCGATCACCGACTGACCAACCCCAGCCAACGACAGCGCATTCTGACTATTTCAGTCTTACCCAAGACCCGGAAGGTCTAAATCCACACTCTTGCACCGAAGCGGTGCGCTTCTGCTGGAAACAGTCATGATCTTTGGCGCGGGCTGCTGCACGGTGCTCCATGCTGCGCACCATTTTCGTGGCGGCGCAGCCGTCGCATTCAGACGATTTCCGCAATGCCCTGGAGCGAATCAGTCTTGACACCAGCAGTTACAGCTTACCCCGATCTCGATGACGACTTGATGGCGACTCGATAGCTCCCGCATGGCGGAATCCGTGGCGACGTTCCTGCTGAATGACAGGAGGTTGCGTCATGGCTGACCCGAGCGCCGAACACTGGTATCCAACCGCCGCGTATCTCTACACGCTGCACCTCGACGGCCCCGCGCTGGCGTGGGAATACCTGCGCCGCCACCCCGACTACCGCCGCGACTGGCTGCGCCGTCGCCGACAGCCAGAGGCCGCCGGACGCTGGGGACTGCGCCTGCTGGAAGATCCTGCCCTGGATGCGCGCGACGCGCACCCGACCTGGTTCCCTGACCATGATGCCGTCGTGCAGCTCTACCCGGACGCCGACCCGCCGCCGGATGCGGCGGCCTTCGCGTTCTGGCGCATTCCCGGCCAGAAGCATCTGATCCACGATGGCAAGCGCTTGGTGGTGCTGGCACGCTGGCCGGGCTGCTGCCTGCGGCTGGTGATCGCTCCCGGCCTGGCCGATGGCATGGCCTACGCCTATGCCATCCGAGCCTGCACCACACCTTGCGTCCGCTATCAGGCGCTGGCGGCCGAGCTGGACAAGCTGGCCACCGCTGGCGACGCCTTACCCGCGGGAATGGCACGGCCACGACCGACACTCGCCACATTGCTGGAGTTGAACACGCTCCAGGCGCTCGACGGCACCCTGGCGGGCGCGTCCTTGCGCGACGTGGCCGAAGGGCTGTTCGGCGCCGATGCGGTCGCGGACGACTGGCACGCGGACAGCGCCTTGCGTGCCCGCGTTCGCCGGCTGGTGCGCCGGGGCGATGCGCTGATGCGCGGCGGCTATCGCCGCCTGGCACAGCTTCCGTCTGTTGCACAGGGACGCGCCGCATCCCCTGCAAAACGTCCCTGAACAGGAAGCCTAGCTTTCTTGAAAGTGCCTCTATCCGGCCGCGTGGTGTGGCTGGGCTTGATGGAGGTACATCCCATGCGACCTGCTCCCTTGCGGTCTGCCGCAGCTGCTGTCGCTGCGCCAGCGCAGCCCCAACGCTACCTGACCAACGACGAGGCCGCCGATTACCTGCGCCTTAGTCCTCGCACGCTGGAGAAGCAGCGCGTGATCGGTGGCGGCCCCAAGTTCCGCAAGTTCGGCCGCCGCGTCATGTACGCGGTGGCCGACCTCGATGCCTGGGCCGACCAGCGCAGCTACGAGGCCACGTCCGACCCGGAATATGCCGAGCGTCACGCGGGCGACTACCGTGATGGCCGCTGATCGTCGGCTCGCCGGTGGCCATCGTCATGTCCAGCCCATCGCTGCCGTCGGGGCAGCGATTGCAGCAGCGCGAACAGCTCGACCTGTTCCGCGCACTGCCCGGCGACATGGCGCCGCGCGACAGTCAAGACCTCATGGCCTTTCCGTTCTTCTCGCTGGCGAAGTCGCGGCGCACAGCGCCGATCGACTTCCGCAGCGGGAACATCACCATCCGCGTGGAAGGCACGGCCGAGCACGGCATCGCCACGATATGGGATGCCGACGTGTTGATATGGGCCGCCTCGCAGATCGTGGAGGCGCGCGACGCGAGCATTCGCCCGTCGCGCTGGATACGCGCCACGCCCTACGAGATCCTGCGCTTCATTGGACGAGGAACATCCCTCAACGACTACCTGCGCCTGAAAGCTGCGCTGGATCGCCTGCAATCGACCAGCGTTGCCACGTCCATCCGCGAAACCACCGGCCGGCGCTTGCACCGCTTTTCCTGGGTGAACGAATGGCGCGAGCTGGCCGACACCAGCGGCGTGCCGCTGGGCATCGAATTAATCCTGCCAGATTGGTTCTACGCGGGCGTGCTCGACGCCGCCCTGGTGTTGACCATCGACCCGGCCTATTTCCGCTTGAAGGGCGGCATCGAGCGGTGGCTGTACCGCCTCGTGCGCAAGCACGGCGGGCGGCAGGAACACGGCTGGCAGTTCGACTTCCGGCACCTGCACCGCAAGTCCGGCAGCGCGGCGCGCTTCTCGGACTTCGCATACGACCTGCGCGTCCTGGTGGCGCGGCAGTCGCTGCCCGGCTACGTCCTCGGCATCGAGGCGATGCCGGAAGAAGGATTGGAACTGCTGACCTTCCGGCCCGTGCTGCATACGGCACGGGGATAACTGCGGTAAAGCCTGTGGACGGCCTCGTGCTATCAGGAGTACCGGGTATCGTGCTATCGGGAGTACGCCTATCGTGCTATCAGGAGTACGAAAACGCCGCAAAGCCAGTAACGGCGCGGGTTTGCGGCCCCTCTAACTTACCTAACTATAAATCTCTAACTTTTAGTAGAAGCGCGCCGTTGCGGTGGACAACCACGAAACGGCACAGCGAACAGCGTTTTGCACGGCAGGCGAAGTCCGGCTTTCCAACATGGGAGGCCGCGTCATGATCGTTGCCTTGCTCAATCAGAAAGGCGGCGTCGGTAAGACCACGCTCGCCACGCACATCGCCGGCGAACTCGCGCTGCGCGGCCAGCATGTCGTCCTGCTGGACGCCGACCCGCAGGGTTCCTCGCTGGACTGGACGCAGCGTAGAAGCCAGCAGGGCTTGCCCCGGTTGTTCAGCGCCGTGGGCCTCGCCCGCGAGACACTGCACCAAGAGGCACCAGAACTCGCCAGGCGGGCCGATCACGTCATCATCGACGGCCCGCCGCGCATCGCCGCTCTGGCGCGCTCCGCGCTACTGGCGGCAGAGCGTGTGCTGATTCCCGTGCAGCCCAGCCCGTATGACCTTTGGGCCAGCGCCGAGATGGTGGCGCTGATCCGCGAGGCACAAGTCTTCCGGCCTGCGCTGCGCGCGGCCTTCGTCATCAACCGGCGCGTCAGCACCACCATCATCGGCCGCGAAGCGCGGCAATCGCTGGCGGAACAGCCGCTGCCAGCGCTGCGCGCCGAGGTTCGGCAAAGGATCGTCTTTGCCGACAGCGTGGCCGCTGGCCGGCTCGCCCGCGAAACCGCGCCAGACAGCGCCGCCGCACGCGAGATCGCTGCGCTGGTCGATGAACTGCTGCGGTGGCCGGCATGAGCAGCGACAGCACCACCCGCAACGGTTCGCGTGCCAGCAAGCGCGTCGGCATCGGTGCGCGTCCACCCGCGAATCCGCACGCCGAGGTGTGGATTCGCCAGGGGGATGCCGATGCGCTCAACAAAGGCGACCTTTACACGGCCCGCCTGACGCTCGACGTGACGCCCGCGCTGCGCGCACGCATCAAGATCGCCGCCTTCGGCCAGGGCGTGACCGTAGCCGAACTGCTGCGCGGCCTGCTGGAGCGGGAGTTTCCCCCGGAGAACACGCCATGAACGCATCCGCTTTGCCTGCGGCGAACGCCCCCACGGCTGCGCTGCTGCACGCGCCTTCGGCACCCGCCGGCTTGGCCGGCAACGTGCCGTTAACGCGCGTTTCGCTGGCCTACATCGAACCGCGCTTCAAGCTCTACCTGCGCTTCGGCGAACCGGCGCGCACGCTCCAGCTTGACCGCTGGCGGCGCTGCGCGGTGTTCTTGCCGAACGCGGTTCTGTGCCGCATCCGCTGGCAGGCCAACGACTACGGCACGATCCGCTGGCAGCTCATGGTTATGCAAGCCGCCACGCCGCTCGATGCCGTACAGCGCATCCCTGGCGTGCAGCCAGGCGCACGCCTGCTGCTTCACGCCGAGGGCGAGAACGCCGTGCGCGCCGTGCTGGAACGCATCGACGGCATCGAGGCGCTGGGCATCGCCCCGTCTGCCGTCTCGCCCGCGTACTGGCGCACGCTGGGCAACCGGCTCGCGGCGCGCTTGCGGCTGCCCGAATACACCGCCGAGCGGCACGCCGCCTGGCTCGCCGGAAAGGTGCTGCCATGACGACCGTTTCCGCTTCGTCCGCCCCGCCGCGTCCTCGCTCGCACCTGCGCGCTCGTATCGTGCTCGCGGGTCTGACCGCCTGCGGCCTCGCTGCGCTGGCCTGGGCGGCTTTCGTGTCGCCGCTTCCGCGCCTGACGTACAACCCATCCGACAGCGTGGCGGTCGGCTGGTATCGCATCGAACCGTTCGACCCGCGCACCGCCTCGCTGCTACGTCCGTTGTCCGTGGACAGCATCGTGCTGGTGCCGCTGCCAGCCGAGGCTGCCGCACTGGCTGCGCAGCGCGGCTACCTGCCGACGCGCATTCCGTTGCTCAAACGTGTGGGCGCAGTCGCGCCGCAACACGTCTGCATCATCGCCGGTCAGGTACGCATCGACGGCGTGCCTACGGCCGCCGCGCTGCCTGCTGACCGGCTGGGCCGGCCGCTGCCATCCTTGCAGCTTTGCCGCCGCCTCGAACCGGGCGAGTTGTTCCTGTTGAGCGTGACGAATCCGGCGTCGTTCGACAGCCGCTATTTCGGGCCGGTCAGCGCATCCGCCGTGATCGGCGCCGCGCATCCGCTCTGGCTAGAGGCACGCCCATGATGGCCGCCGAATCGCTGCACGTTGCCGTGCATCTCATCGTGCCATCGGGCGTGTCGTTCCGGCTGCTGTTGCGGTGTCGTCGCGCGTGCAGTGCGAGCGCATCCGCGCCGCACTTCGCGCAACATCCGGCGCAGTCGTCCAACGTGCAGGCGTCTTGCCTCGAACGCGCCCGGCCTGCGGCCATTGGCGCGTTCGTCGGCGTGCTGGCTGCAAGCAGCACAGCGCCGCCGGGCCGCCGACGCCCGGAGCGACAGCGAAGGGCAAAGGCGGAAGGCAAGACAAAAGGACGCGGCACTAGGCCGCGTCGAAAGCCTGTCTGCACATGGGGGTGGCGCGGCACGGAGCGGCTTCGCCGCCGTGCCGCGTGGGGCGCGAAGGTCGCGCCAATGCAGGCATGTCCGCGTGCTTCGCACGACAGGACACGCCAGAGCTTGCAGGATGCGCGGCCATGAGCGACCGCCGCGACGACGATTTCCGGGTACGCCCCAGCGCCCCGAAGAACCGGGGCAAGGGTCAGGGCCAGAGCTTCGTTTCCAAGGTGCTCAAGCAGGCAGGCAAGGCCAGCAGCGGCAAGTCCTCGATGCGCCATTCCGCAGCCGGCGGCAGCGGCGCACGCGCCGGTCAGCGCCCCGGTTCACGGCTTGGGCGCGGCCACACGGCGGCGCGCTTCGCCGGGGCGAAGCTGACGCCCATGTCGCGGCGCGTGACCATCAAGACCCTGCTGGTCAACCAGCGCAACGCCAGCCCGCAGTCGCTCGCCAGGCACCTGCGCTACATTGAGCGCGACGGCGCCGGCCGCGATGGCGAACCGGGCCGGGCCTACGGGCCGCAGACCGACGAAGCCGACCTCGATGCCTTCAAGGAGCGGGCCGCCGACGACCGGCACCATTTCCGCTTCATCGTCTCCCCGGAGGACGGCGCCGAGCTGGACGACCTGCGCACCTACACCCGGCATCTGGTGAACCGGATGGAAGCCGACCTTGGCACGCGGCTGGATTGGGTGGCGGTGGATCACTGGAACACCGACAACCCGCACGCACACCTGATCGTGCGCGGACGCGACGACACCGGCAAAGACCTCATCATCGCCGGCGACTACATCGCCCACGGCTTCCGCCATCGGGCCGCCGAACTGGCGACCGAATGGCTGGGGCAGCGCACCGAACTGGAGATCCAGCAGACCTTGGGACGCGAGGTGAAACAGGAGCGGTGGACGAGCCTCGACCGCACATTGCAGCGTGAGGCCGGCGTGGATGGCCGGGTGCAGATCGAACGCTTCAATGAACCCCGGCTGCAACGCCAGCGGCTGCTGCTGATCGGCCGACTCCAACGCTTGCAGCGCCTGGGCCTGGCCGACGAGGTGCAGCCCGGCACCTGGGCCGTCCATGCGGACGCGGAGAAGACCTTGCGTGCCCTGGGCGAGCGTGGCGACATCATCCGCACCATGCAGCGCGCCATGAGCGGCCAGCCGCGCGAACTGGCGGTGTTCGAGCCGGGCGACGACGGCCGCACCATCGTCGGCCGCGTGGCCGGCAAGGGGCTGGCCGACGAGCTGCACGACCGCGGCTATCTGGTCATCGACGGGGTGGACGGCAAGGCCCACTACGTCGCGTTGAACGCCGGCGACGAGCTGGCGAACTATCCAACCGGATCGGTGGTGGAGGTGCGTGGTTCCGCGGAGGTACGGGCGGCCGACAAGAACATCGCCGCGCTGGCGAGCGATGGCCTGTACCGCACCGATCATCACCTGGCGATCGAGCAGGGCCGGGCCAAGCCCGACCGCGACCCGCAGCAAGTCGTCGCGGCCCACGTCCGCCGGCTGGAAGCCCTGCGCCGGGCCGGCATCGTGGAGCGCGTGGCCGAGGGGTTATGGAAGGTGCCGGACGACCTGACCGAGCGTGGCCGCCAGTACGACGCGCAACGGCTGGGCGGCGTCGCCGTGGAGCTGAAATCGCACCTGTCCATCGAGCTGCAGGCGCGCGTGATCGGAGCCACCTGGCTCGACCAGCAGTTGATCGGCGGCGGCAAGGGGCTGGGCGACTTGGGCTTTGGTGGCGAGGTCAAGAACACCCTGCAACAGCGCGCCGACTTCCTTGAAGAACAGGGGCTGGCGGAGCGGCGCGGGCAGCGAGTGATCCTGGCGCGCAACCTGCTGGGCACGCTGCGCAATCGGGAACTGGCGCAGGCCGCCAAGGACATTGCCGCCGAAACCGGCCTGGCGCATCGGCCCGCCACGGACGGGCAGCGCGTTGCAGGCATCTACCGGCGCTCCGTCATGCTTGCCAGCGGGCGCTATGCGATGCTCGATGATGGCATGGGGTTCAGCCTGGTGCCGTGGCGGCCTGTGATCGAACAGCGGCGGGGGCAGCAACTCGCAGCGACGATGCACGGTATCGGGGCATCGTGGGAAGTCGGTCGGCCAAAGGGGCCATCGTTGGGCTAGTTCCAGGTACTAGTCCTTTAAAATCTCCGTCGTCATGAAGTCTATGAGTGCTCATAGTTTCGGCGCCATATGCTTGCTGGATGACCAGAGCATGTGGAAGGTGTCCTGACGCTCGGTGCTCTCGTGCTCATGCATACGAACGCAGTGGTCTCAGTGTCGACTATCTGGATATCCAACTCACCAATTCCTTCCAATCGCTCAATCAAGTCGTATCGATCCACGTAAACGTGCGTTGAGCTGATCAACCAGCCACAAGAGACTACCGCGAATGATCCCGTGCAGGCGTGCCTGGTGGCTACGATAGAGCAGCACATGGCTGGCCTGCGCCAGCCTTCCGCGTAGCGTTGTCCCCTTGAGCAGGCCGAACTTGCCCAGCGACGCAAATGCGTCGTACTCGCCTAGTGACACCAGGGATCCAAGGTCGCGGTGCACGAAGTCAGGGGGCGTCAAGCCTCGCTCGATCACGCGCGGAAGTTGGCGGATGAGGTATTGCGCCTGCTGATGTGCAACCTGTGCTGTCGGCGGCAAGGAGCGCTGGTTGCCCGACAAAGTAAGGCTCGCGCAATCGCCCACGGCGTAGATCCGCGGGTCCTGCGTCGTCTGCAGCGAGGGCCGTACCAGTAACTGGTTGATAGCATTCGCTTCCAGCCCCGCTAGATTCGACAGCAAGTTCGCAGCCTTGACCCCGGCCGCCCAGATCTTTAGGGATGCCTCCCGCCGAGTGCCGTCGCTAAACAGGAAGGCATCGGCATCCACTGCGCTGACCCGTGTGTCGGTGTACACACGGACACCCAATTGCTCCAAACGCGCTCGGGTAGCTTCAGAGATGTCTTTGGGAAAGGCGGCCAGTAATCGCGGTCCGCTCTCGATTAAAGCAACTGACATGCGCGACATCAGGTCGTGGGCGCCATACGCCGCCGCTGATTCGGCCAGTTGCACCAATTCGGCAGCCAACTCCACGCCTGTGGCGCCGCCGCCAACTATCCCGATTGAGAGTTGGGCATCCTGCGCCACGCACTGCAGGACACGAAGTCGAATCTCCCGGTTGAATGCATCGGCCTGCTCGCGCGAGTCGATCCGGTAACAGTGGTTTGCGGCACCACGCGTCCTGAAGTCGTTCGCTTGACTGCCGATGGCAATAATCAGAGTGTCATATCCAACTATGCGGCCGGGAATCAGAAGTCGCCCGTCGTCAGCGTAGACTGCGGCGATCTGCAGTTCTCGCCGTTCCCGATTCAGGCCGCACAGCTCGCCAGGCTGGTAGACGAATCCGGTATCGCGCGCCTGCGCCAAGTAGGGTGTTTGCTGCTGCGAAACATCGCGCGTACCTGCCGCGATCATGTGCAGCATAGGCTTCCAGACGTGGGCCGAATCCCGATCGACCAGTGTGACTGTGGGCGTTCCCGGACGTCGCCATCGGCGGGCCAATGCGCTGGCAATCTCCAGCCCCGCCACGCCCCCTCCAACGATCACTAGGCGATGTCTTTGCCGCTGATCAGTCATGATAGAACCCCAAGCAGAAAGGCTGCAGGCGGAACCTGGCAGGCTTGTGAATGTGACGGCGGCAAGGCGCTGACCCACGGCATCGCCTTGGCGGCCGTCACCTTACCGGCGAAGGTATCGACGCGCACTCCCGCACCAACCTCGTTGATGCCGGAGACCTGGCTGCGCACGTGGATGCGGATACCGGCGCGCAGTGCCAGCTGTTTCAGTGAGACGATGAACTTGGCCGGATCAACGATCCACTGCAGGATCCGGGCCGCGCCGAAAGTCTGGGCGCTCGTCACCGCGACCTGCTCTGGCGACACCAAGGCGCAGTCGTAGCCGAGCTCCTGCAGTTCGGCGATTGGGTAACGGCGATGGGCTCGGGTGACCAGTAGCTGTGGACGGACTTGGGCATGGCAGCTTACCTAGTCGAGTGCGACGACTCGGCCGCAGCGGGGGATGGCAGGTCGGCGTGGCGCGCGCGCGCGTCCGAACCGGTGGCGGATGCCGTGGGCTGCTCCAGGACCCAGTCGACGACTTGGGCAGCCAACGCATCCGACGCGGCGCCGAACGCAGCTATCACGTCGGTCTCGCGTTTGCTCGCGGCGGCATGCACCACCTCAAAGCGCCGGCTGACGCCGGCGCCCGCACGGTCGCGCTCGGCCAGTTGCGCGTCGAGCCGGATCGCCACCACCGGCGCGGTGCCGCGCTGTTCGACCTGAAACGCCCGCAGCGCGCCGAGCAGGTCCAGTTCGGCGGCGGGCGCCGCACTGTCCACGTGCACGGTCAGTCGTCCATCCTGGATGAAGGCTTCGGCCAGGCGGTCGCGCAGCAGGACCGGTGCGGTATCGGCCCAGCGCAGTCCCTGCCAGGCCGCAAGGCGTCCATCGGGCTGGGCAATGATGACCCGGTCCGAATCGAGCACCCGATTGCTCGCCGGGGAATGGATGACCAGTATGGGGCCATCGGCGCGCGGCCCATGTACGCCGCTGCGCGCCTGTGCCGGGTGCTGCAACGGCAGTTGGTAGGTGGCGGCTGGCGCCTGCTTGGGCAGGATGCTGCAGGCCGGCAGCGTGGCGGCGAGCAGGAGCGCCGCGAAGGTCGCGGGCAGCTTGCGGGAAGCATGGGTCATGGGGTGGTTTCCTCGATGTTCTCGCTGCCGAGCAGGTAGCCGGCGGGGTTGCGATCCAGACGGCGCAGCACGGTGTTGAGGCTGGCCAGTGACTGCCTCAGTTCGTTCATCGCCGGGCCGGTAGCGGCCATGCCCTGATCCAGCGAGGCCGCATTGCGCTGCAATAGGGCTTCCATCCGCGCCGAACTACGCTCCAGCGAGGCCATGGCCTCACGCGTGCTGGCCAGTGCGGGGCGTCCCTCCTCGTTGAGGATCGCTTGGGCATCGTCGATCACGGCATTGGCCTGGCGCAGTGCCGCGGTTGATTCCCGGCTCGCTTCGGTCAGGTTCTTGACCAGCCCGGCCAGCTCGGTGCGCTGTCCGGCGAGCGTGCCGGTGGTGTCCTCGAGGTTCACCAAGGTCTTATGCACCAGTGCCACGTTCTCTTCGGAGAACAGTTCATGCGTGCGCAGCAAGATGCCGTTGATCGTGGTCATGGTGTTGCCGTCGCCGGAGACCAGCGAAGCCAGAGCCGAGCGCGGCGCCAGGATCAGCGGTTCCTCGCCCTCTTTCCTGGGTAGCAGCGGCACGTCAGGACCACCGTCGCTCAGCTCGATCACCGCAGCGCCGGTGATGCCGGTGATCACCAGTTCGGCCCGGGTGTCCTGGCGAATCGGAATCGAGGTCTCGATGCGCACACGGGCGATGGCCCGGCGCGGGTCCTCGGGCAGCAGTGACAAAGCAGCGACCTCACCGACGGTGATGCCGCTGTACTGGACCGGGCTGCCGATCGAGAGCCCGGTCACCGGCTCGTCGAACATGACGCGGTAGTAGTGGAAGTCACGGTCGGAACGGGCGTCGCCAAGCCACAGCGCGACGCCGAAGCCGAGCGCGGCCAGGAAAAGGACGAAGACGCCGATGGCGACGTGGCGGGCACGGGGCTCCATGATTCAGTGCACCTCTCTGATAGGCATGCGGCTGTTCGGCGCAGGCGCGCGCGACCGCGGTCGGGGGAAGGAGGCGGACCCGCGCATCACGGCGGCGCCGCGCTCGTGGATCCGGCGCGCGCCTGCGCCGCCGCGCGGCCGCGCGGTCCGTGGAAATAGGCCTGGATCCAGGGGTGGTCGAAGCGCTCCACCACCTCGATGCTGTCATTGACAAGCACCTGCCGATTGGCAAGCACCGCCACGCGATCGCAGATCGTGTAGAGCGAGTCCAGGTCATGGGTCACCAGGAACACGGTCAGCCCCAGCGCATTGCGCAAGGTCAGAATCAGCTGGTCGAACGCGGCTGCGCCGATCGGGTCCAGTCCTGCCGTCGGCTCGTCCAAGAATAGGATGCCCGCGTCCAAGGCTAGCGCCCGCGCCAAGGCCGCACGCTTGACCATGCCACCCGACAGGGATGCCGGCGACTTGTCGCCGGCATCCGGTGGCAGGCCAGCCAGCGCCAGCTTGCTGCGCGCCAGGTGCTCGGCCTGGGCACGCGGCAGGCCGGCGTGCTCGATCAGCGGCAGGGCGACGTTCTCGGTCACGCTCAGCGACGAGTACAGGGCACCCTTCTGAAACAGGATGCCGAAGCGCCGTTCCAGATGCGTGCGCGCTGCGCCGTGGAGCTGCAGCAGATCCAGGCCTTCGATGCGGACCACGCCGGCATGCGGGCGCTGAAGACCAACGATGCTACGCAGCAGGACCGATTTGCCGGTGCCCGAACCGCCGACGACACCCAGGATTTCGCCACGCCGAACGTCCAAGTCCAGGTTCTGGTGCACCTGCTGCTCGCCGAAGCGGTTGTCCAGCGCGCGCACCTCGATGGCATGAGTTGCCGTTCCGTTCGAAAGGCCGCTCACCAGCCCATCTCCATGAAGAACAGCGCCGCCAGCGCGTCGAGCAGGATCACGACGAAGATCGACTGCACCACGCTCGAGGTGGTGTGGTCGCCCACCGACTGCGCGCTTCCGGAGACCTTGAAACCCTCGTGGCAGCCGATCGCGGCGATCATGACGGCGAAGAACGGTGCCTTGCTCAGCCCGACCAGAAAATGCCGCACCTCGATCTTGTCCTGCACTATGGCCAGGAACTGCGCCAGCGAGATGTCGAGACTCAGCACGCAGACCGCGGCACCGCCAGCGATGCCCGCCAGAACGCCCACCAAGGTCAGCAGGGGCAGCGAGACCAGCAGTGCCAGCACCCGCGGCAACACCAGCAGCTCGATTGGGTTCAACCCTCCCGAGCGCAGCGCGTCGATCTCCTCGTTCGCTTTCATCGAGCCGATCTGTGCGGTGTAGGCGCTGGCGGTGCGCCCGGCGATCAGGATCGCCGGTAGCAGCACGCCGAACTCGCGCATGAACGAGAACGCGACCAGGTGCACGGCGAAGATGCTGGCGCCGAAGTTGGCCAGCACGGTTGCGCCGAGGAAGGCGACCACGGTACCGACCATGAAACTCAGCAGGGCGACGATGGGCACAGCATCGACAGCGACACGCTGGATCTGCGCGACCACCGCAGTCAGCCGCCAGCGCCGCGGGTACGGCGCAATGCGCAGCCAAGTCTCCAGGATCTGGCCGACGAAGCCGGCCAGATCCAGTAACGAATGCAGCCCCCGCTCGGCCGTTGCGCCGATGCCCGCGATGCCGCGCAGCCATGCAGGCGCGGAATCGAGCGCAGGGTGCCCCGCGACCTGTTGGGCCTCCGCAGCGTCCACCAGCACCTCCAGCAGGGCTCGGCGTTCCGGCTCCAGCCGTGGATCGGCGCGCAGGTGCTCGCGCGCCAGCACTGGGCCGAGCATCTCGACCAGCAGCGCCGCGCCCGCGGTGTCGAGCTGGCGGACCTGCGTCCAGTCTAGGAACGGCACCGCGCGCTGCGCACCGGGGTTTGCGCGCGCGTCGGATACCAACGTGGCCAATCGGCCGTAGTGCTCGATCGTCCAGTCGCCGCCGGCAATCCAGGCCGCGTGTCCGTCAGCGTTGGCCTCGCGGCGTAGCCATGCCTGCGTCATCGCAAAGCCTCCTGGTCGTGGCGCAACGCGGACCGGAGTCGGCGTGCATGCATGGCGGAGGGGAAACTCATGCGGTCGCTTCCCCATTCGTGGACTTGCCGCCGCTGCGCACGCGCAGCGAGAACAGCAGGTCGTACAGGATCGGAATCAGGCCCAGCGTCACCAGTGTTCCCAGCGCTAGGCCGCCGATCATCGTGATCGCCATGCTGGTCCACAGGGGACCGCCGAACAGCATCAGTGGGATCAGGCCGACGATGCAGGTCAGCTTGGTCATCACGATCGGGCGCAGCCGCATCACAGCCGCCGAGATCACCGCCTCGCGCCGCGCCAGGCCCGAGGCCAGTTCAGCCTCGATGCGCTCGAGCAGGAGTACAGCGTTGTTGACGATGATGCCGGCCAGCGCCAGCAGGCCGAAGGTGGCGATGAAGCCGAACGGGTAGCCGGTCAGCAGCAGCGCCAGGGCCGCGCCGATCAGCACGAACGGGATGCTCGCCACCACGATGAACAGCTTGCGGAAAGAATTGAATTGCCACACGAACAACAGCAGGATCATGATCAGCGCATGCGGCATGAACTGCAGCAGCGACTGGTTGGCTTCAGCCGAATCCTCTATCTCGCCGCCAAGTTCGATGCGGTAGCCCGGCGGCAGCTCGATCGCATCGATCTGCGGCGCGATCTCGGCGACGATTCCATTGGCGGTCATGCTGGGATGGCGGCCGGTGACCGTCAGCGTGCGCACCAGGTTGCGGCGCATGATCGTTGAGGGCTCGCTCGCCGTGGAGACCAACGCGATCGCCGATAACGGTAGCGGCGCGCCGCCCGCGCCGGGATAGACCAACGTATCGGCCGGGCTGCCCGCGGCATCGCGCTCGCGCGCATCGCCGCGCAACACGATCGGCGCAGCCACGCCGTTGTCGCGGATCAGCGAGGCCTGCAGGCCGCTGTAGCGCAGTTGCAGTGCTTGGGCCACGTCTTCGCTGCTGATGCCGGCGCGGCGCGCCTTGAGCTGGTCGACCTCGACCACGTAGCGCGGCACGCGCGGCAACCAATCGTCGTAGACGTCCTGAATACCAGGCAACCCGCGCAGCGCCGCGGCGATGCGCTCGCCCGTCTCGCGCAGCACCGCCTCGTCCGGGCCGACCACGCGGTAGATGGCCACGCCGGCCTCGGTCGCACCCAGCGGGAAGCGTTTGGGCTCGGCGCGAGCCTGCGGAAACGCCTCGCGCATGTACCGATGGGTGCGGTCGATCACCTGCTCGATGTCGGTGCCCTGCGCGACGCTGACGGTGAAGTAGGCGATGTTGCTGCCCGGCAGCGGGGGATTCAGGCCCAGCACGATGCGCGGACCGCCGTCGGCGACGTAGCCGATGCTATCGGTCACCTCTGGATTGACCTTGTCGTCGGCGAACCAGCGGCTCATCGCCTCCACCGTGCGCAGGGTTTCGCGCGAGTCGCTACCAGGTTGCAGGGTCACCGGCATCTGGAACTGCAGTCGGTCGGACTTGGGCAGGAAGTCGTAGGGGATCGACGCCAGCACAACGCCGGCGCCGGTCAGTAGCACCAGCATGGTGCCGATGAACAGCGCCTTGTGGTCCAGCACCCGGGTGATGATCCGGCGGTAGCCGCGGTAGAAGCGCGAATCGTACTGGCCAGCACCCTCGCCGTGGGACGGATGCACCTTGGCGAAGTACAGGCACAGCAGCGGCGTCACCGTGATGCTCAGCAGCCAGGAGCCGAGCAGGGTCAGGCCGAGTACGATCGGCAGCGAACGCAGGTATTCGTTGGTGGCGGTCTGGCCGATGAAGAACGGCGAGAACGCCATCACGATCACCAGCGAGGAGGTCAGCAGCGGCACCGCCAGCGTGCGGCCGGCCTCGATACATGCATGGCGGCGCTCTTCGCCGGCGGCCAACCGTCGTTCGATGTCCTCGGCGATGACGATCCCGTTGTCCACCAGCAGGCCGAGAGCCATGATGATGGCCGCGATCGATACCGTCTGCAGTTCCACGCCCAGCGCGCGCATGGCGATCAGTGCGCCGAGGATGGTCAGCGGCACGATCGCGCCGACGATCAGACCGGTGCGCCAACCCAGAAACAGCATCACGACGACCATGACGATCAGGATTGTCTCGCCCATGACCTGGTGCATGCGGCCCATCTCGCGCGCGACCACGTCGGCCTGGAAGGTGACCACGTGCTGCTCGAAGCCGGCCGGCAACTGCCGTGCGGTCTCTTCCAGCTTAGTACGCAGCTGCGCACCGAAGTCGCCGATGTTGTAGCCGGTGGCCATCGACACCGCGACCACCACCGCCGGCATGCCCTCGTAGACCGCGGCGCTCTCGGGCGGATCGGCCGGCATCACCTCGATCCGGGCAAGATGTCCCAGCGGCACCTCGCGCGTACCGCCCGCACCGGATGTGTCCGACACCGAGACCAGAAAGTGGCGCAACTCCTCGGTGCTGCGCAACTCGCCGGAAGTGGCCACCGTCATCGCCAGCCCCGAAGCCGACACCAGCCCACCGGGCGCGACCACGTTCTGCGCCTGCAACTGCTGCATCACCGAGGCCGGGCTCAGCCCGGCCTCGACCAGGCGCCCGCGATCGAACGCCACGTAGACCCGGTCTTCCTGCAGGCCATAGAATGTCACCCGCTCGACGCCAGGCAAGGTATGCAACTGCGCGCGCAGGTCGCGTAGCGGCTCGCGCATCTCGCTCATGCCGAAGCCCGGCGCGGTGACAGCGATCGAGGCCACCGCCACCCGTCCGAAGTCGTCGTCGACGAACGGCCCGAAACTGCCGGCTGGCAGGGCCTGGCCGGCCTCAGCCGACTTGGCGCGGACGCGCTGCCACAGCGCCGGCAGGTCCTTGACGTGGTCGTAGGCGGTGAGCTGGATAGTCGCGGTGCCGGGCCGCACCGTGGTGACGATCCTCTTGAGGCTGCCGATCTCGCGCAGGCGCTCCTCGACCGGCTTGGCCAGCAGGGCCTCGACCTGTTCGCTGGGCATGCCGGGATGCGAAATCGTCACCAATGCATCGCGAATCGTGACCGTAGGTTCTTCCTGTGAAGGAAATCCGAGAAAGGTGACGATGCCGCCGACCAGTACCATCAGCGCGGCGAACAGGGTCAGGCGGCTGGCACCGAGGGCCGAATGGGTCAGCTTCATGGGCGCCCCGCTTCATTCAGGCGCGAAGCGGAGCGGAACGGCAGCACCGCTTGGCCGTCGCTGAGGAAGGCGCCGCCAGCGGTGACCACCTGGTCGCCTGGCTGCAGGCCGGCGGTCACGCGCACGCGCTCGCCTTCGACCGAGCCGAGTTCGACGCGGCGGCGGGTCACGGTGCCCACCTTGGTATCGTAGACGTACACCGCATCCTCGCCCTGTTGTCCGACTACCGCCTGCAGTGGCACCGACAGGTCGACTGCGGACTCATTCGAAAGCGCGAGCAGCAGGCTGTCGCCGCTGCGCAGCGGTACCGAGGCCTCGGTCACGTCGAAGATTGCCTGGACGCTGGCACCGCCTTCCAGCCGTGAGGAGACGCTTCGCAAGCGCAGCTCGAACGTCGCCTGCGGCGCGTCCGAGCGCATCGCCCGCACCAGCGCGCCTGGCGCCAGGCCCTGCGCGACCGAGCTCGGCAGCGTCGCCAGCGCCTGCGGCTGGCCCTGGCCCTCGACCTGCAGCACGGTCTGCCCGACCAAGGTATCGGCCTGGGGCTGCAATTGGCGGGCCACCACGCTGCCGTCGAACGGCGCACGCAGCTCGCTCTGGCGCAGCGCGCGTGCAGCCAACGCGCGGTCGGATTCGGCCACGCGCAATTGCGCCCGTGCCGAGTCGTCGGCGACCTGGGCGCTGGTCAGCGTCGCTTGCGAAATCGCTCCGTCCTCGAACATCGCTTGCTGTTGTTGCAATTGGATCTGCCGTTCCCTGGCCTGCACGGTGGCCGCGCGCAGGTTCGCCTCGGCCTGTGCCAGCCGCAGCCGCGCCGGCTCGGCGTCCAGACGCGCAAGCACCTGGCCCTTGCGCACGCGGTCACCCACGTCCACGGCGATCTCGGCGATGCGCCCACCGTTCTCGAACGCCAATTCCGCGCGCTGCTCCTGGCGCAGGGTGGCGACGAAGCGCGAGGCGGCGGCGGCCGAACCGGCCCCGACGGCCTCCAGCTTGACCGTGCGCAGCGGTTCGGGCGCGGGCGTGTCGGGACTGCAGGCCGACAGCAGTAGTGTCGCGACCAGCAGGCCGGCGGGGACAATGGAGCGCGCAATGGGCATAAGGCTACCTCCGGTCGCCTGCGCGCCGGTCTGAAGGGGGGAAGGGATAGTCGGCGCCGCTGTCCAGGTGGAGCAATCCGGCACGGGCGAAAAGCGAAGCGTCATTGGTCGGGGTCCTCTCTCAAAGCCGGGCGGGCAGTTCGACGCCGTAGAAGGCCCTGAACAGTGCGATGCGGCTTAGCGCCAGATCGCGCTGAGCGTGCAGGTGGTCGAGCGTGGTGCGGGTCGCCTCGATACGGTCGGCCAGCAGGTCCTGGCGATCCGCCAGCCCGCGCGAGACGCGGCGCTCGGCGCGTTCGAGACGCAGCGCCGCGAGCCGATCCTGCTCGCGCAACTGGGCTTCGGACACGGCGAAGGTGGCGCGGGCGTCGAGCGCGTCGGCGACTTCGCGGAATGCGGCCTCGATGCTGCGCTCGTACTCGATCACGCCGGCGTGCCTGCGGGTCCAGGCCAGGTCGAGGTTGGCGCGGTTGCGGCCGAAGTCGAAGATCGGCAGCACCAACTGCGGCATGAACGACCAGCTGCGGCTGCCCGAGCTGAACAGATCGTCCAGCGAGTTGCTGGCGCTACCCAGCGAGGTGCTCAGGCGGATCGAGGGAAAGAAGGCTGCGCGGGCTGCGCCAATGTTCGCATTGGCCGCGCGCAGCTCGGCCTCGGCCTGGCGGATGTCGGGACGCTGCAGCAGCACCTTCGAATCCAGATCGCGCAGTGCCGCCATTGCGTCGGGCGCCTCGGCGAGCGGTGCCAGCGGGCCGGGTGCCACCTCCGCATCGAATCCGGTCAGCAGCTGCAACGCCCGCCGCGCTGCTGCGGCATCGTCGCCGGCGCGCAGTGCGGCCACCTGCGCCTGCTCGGTGGCGGCACGCCGGCGGTCCAGCGCGTCGCGTGCGATCAGCCCGATGTCGTACTGCCCTTGCGCGATCTCCAGCAGCGCCGCGTTGTCCGCATGCACGGCCTGCAGGCGCTGGTGCGCCTGCGTCGCCGCGCAGACCAGCGCATAGGCCCTTAGTACCTCGGCGACCAACGCGCCGCGCGCTGCCTCCTGCCCAGCCTCGCTGGCTAGATAATGTTCGCGAGCGGCATCGGATAGCGACTTCAGTCGTCCGAATACGTCCAGTTCGTAGTCGCTGATGGCGATGCCGGCACGCGACAGATCCTGCTGGTAGCGCTCGCGTAGCGCGGGATCGTCGAAGCTCTGTCGGGTCTGCTGCGCATCGATACCGGCCGTGGGCAGGCGCGCAGAGCGCTCGACGCGGTATTGCGCGCGCGCCTGCTCGACCCGAAGCGCCGCAAGTCGATAGTCGGCGTTGTGCGCCAGAGCGCGCACTACCAGCGGCGCCAGGGCGCCGTCGGGCGTCAGGGCGCCCAGGAACTCACGCTCCTGATCCGTCAGCGCCGCGGGCGCGGCCTGCTCTGCGGCGGTGGCGGCCGCTGCAGCGCGAAGCTGCCCGAACGTCGCCGGTACTGCCTGCGGCGGCCGCTCATAATGCGGTGCCATCGAGCATCCAGCGAGCCACGGCGCGGCCAGCACGGAGGCCATCAACCAGGCCGGGACATCGCCAGACAATTTTGGGAACATGCGAATTCTCCAGCGTGTTACAAGAATCGGTGTAGGTTGCCTTCGGGACTTGAAGGGATGTTTCGGGTTTTTTTTAGATTTGATTAAGAAGCGCCGCTTCGCGCCCAGCGCGATCACGTGGCGCATGCACGAGCGAGTGGAGTCAGCATGTCTCAACAGAAAATACTGGTCGTCGAGGACGATCTGGACAGCGCCAGCATCCTGGAGGCCTACCTGCACAAGGACGGCTTCCAGGTCAGCAAGGCACACGACGGCGCGCAGGCCCTGCAGTTGCACGCACAGTGGCGCCCCGACCTGGTCCTACTGGACGTCATGCTGCCCAAGGTCAGTGGTACCGACGTGCTCTCCGCTATTCGCCGTGTTGGCGACACGCCGGTGATCATGGTCACCGCCATCGGCGACGAGCCGGAGAAACTCGGCGCA
The DNA here is from genome assembly GCF_056759895.1 of Stenotrophomonas sp. STEN038. Lineage (NCBI taxonomy): Bacteria > Pseudomonadati > Pseudomonadota > Gammaproteobacteria > Lysobacterales > Lysobacteraceae > Stenotrophomonas > Stenotrophomonas sp. STEN038. The sequence goes on along the minus strand of NZ_JBRRDW010000025.1, from coordinate 23,886 downwards.
CTGCGCTACGGCGCCGACGACTACATCGTCAAGCCCTACAGCCCAAAGGAAGTGGTGGTTCGCGTGCACGCAGTGCTGCGCCGCGCACGCCCCTCGCCGCGGCCCGATGGTCTACTGCGCCACGGCAACGTCGTAGTCGATACCGGTGCGGTTTTGGCCAGCGTGGAGGATGCATCGGGACAGCCAATTCCGCTGTCCCTGACGCCTGCCGAGTTCAACCTACTGGCCAAGCTGTTGAAGACGCCGTTCAAGGCCTTCACCCGTCATGAACTGCTCGACGCCTGCTTGCCCGAAAGCGATGCACTGGAGCGGTCCGTCGACGTGCACATGCACAACCTCCGCCGCAAGCTAGAACAGCGTGGTGTGAGCGGCGTACTGATGACAGTACGTGGCGTCGGATACCGTTTCCAATGAAGCTGCGTACGCTGCTGTGGCCGCGCCGGCGTCCGGGCTCGCTATGGTGGTGGTTCGGTCTGCGCATGAGCGCGCTGGCCGTAGGAACCGTGTTGGCGGTGGCGATCGGCATGTGGGCGTACTTCGACATCGCCGATACGCTAACACTGCGCCAGGCACCGCCGGAGACGCGCCAGGAGATCGAGCGGCTGCGTGAGGATCCTCGCGGCAATGAGCCTCGGCTGTGGGAGCTGATGGAGCGCTACCACAACATCGAGCGATTCGGCCCCGGCCTGACCAATCCTGACTGGCTGATGTTGGCCGTCATGGTCGTCGTCGCAATCCCTGTCGTCATCCTGGTCGGGCTGTGGTTGTCGCGACCACTTTCGCGTCAGTTCGTACTGATCGCAGAAGCAGCCCGCAGAGTCAGTGAAGGCCATTTCGGTAATCGCGTCGATGCGGTGACTACCGCACCCGACGAATTGGCGGGCCTTGTGCGCAACTTTAACGACATGACCACGCGGCTACAGCAGTACGAGCGCGAGGTGCGTGACTCCAGTGCGATGCTGGCGCACGAATTGCGCACGCCGCTCAACGCGGCCATAGGCCGTGTCCAAGGCATGATGGATGAGGTCTTCCCGCTGGAGCAGGATCAGCTTGGTGCGATTCTTCGCCAGCTCGAGCAGATCAACCGGCTGGTGGGCGATCTACACCTGGTTTCTCTGGCGCGTGCCGGGCAGCTCCCGCTCGAAATGGACAGCTTCCCGCTGCAGGAACTGATTGCGGAGCGGCTGGAATGGGCCGCAGCTGACCTGGATCGAGCAGGCATTAAGCCGGTTGTGTCGGCTGCGACCCATATCCAACTGTATGCCGACCGAGATCGCATAGGGCAGGTACTGACGATTCTCGTCGAGAATGTCCTGCGTTACGCGGCGCGCGGCAAGACACTGGAGATCGACGCAAATAGTACGCCGTTGGGCACAACGATTACCGTCTCGGACCACGGGCCTGGCGTCGCACCAGAACATCTTCCCGCGATGCTCGACCGCTTCTGGCGCGCCGAAACCTCGCGAGCGCGTCATTCCGGTGGAAGCGGACTTGGCCTGGCGATAGCTGCGGCCGTCTGCCGGGCACACGGGGGCGAGCTGGAATGCGGCAATCGTAGCGCTGGCGGCTTGATCGTAAGCGTGCGCCTGCCGACGCGGACTTTTGTCTCGACCGGTTGACCTGAGACCTGAAGTAAGCGGACGAAAGTCGTGGCGAATACTGAGCTACGAATTGGCGAGCTGGCTATTAGGGAATGCGCCGGCCCAGTCAAGTGCTTCTGGCAACTGCCAGTCTCGTCGAGAGACTTATCCAGCATTGGACAACGGCAGCAAGCGGATCTGAATTCATCTCTCAACTGATCGGCCTTTTTACCGGTGTGCGAAGCCGCGCAGTTCGTCACCAAAGGTGTGCTGGTAGCCAGTCACAACATCGATTGCGGATAGGGCTGCATGTGCTGCGCGTACTGTTTGATGGTGTCCTGACGCAATCCATGCCTAACGAAAGGTCAACCATATCCAAAGAAAATCTTTAAATTCCACGCGCATGCTCGCCACGCTCCGAAAGCAAGCTGCCGTGCAATGCTCATCCCGTCCCTGCTTCTGCCGCCCCGGCAGGCAATCCAGCCCGCACTTCTGGAGCGAGCCGGCAGTTTCCATCGCGCCACCGCGCCCGCTCGGGGGTTGTTCTTACTCTCCGTGCTGTGCTGGGTCTCGACGGCACTGGCCAGCGAGCCATGCCAAGCTCCCGCCACCCCCAGAAGTGCGAGCACGCTCAACCTGCGCATGGACAACGACCTGCTCGGCGGCACCGGCCAGGATCAGGGATATTCCAACGGCATATTGGCGACGCTGGTCTCCCCTAACCTAGCAGATCAAGCGAATTCGACCTGCCTGCCGGGCGTGGCGCGCTGGCTCAGCCAGCAGTTTGCCGAACGACAATCATCGACCATCGATGAATGGCATCTCACTGCCGGATTCGGCCACCTGATGTTCACGCCCACGGAGCGAAAGCGGCGGGGCCTGATTGCCAGCGACCGCCCCTACGCCGGGGCGCTGATGTTCAGCTTGGGATACAGCGCGCGCACGGGTGATGTCCTGCGGACGTCCCAGTTGCGCGTCGGCGTGGTAGGCCCCTCGGCCAAGGCTGGCGAAGTACAGAACGCGCTGCACCGCGTCATCGGTGCTGACAGCTCTCTTGGCTGGGACAATCAATTGCATGACGAGCCCGTGATCCAACTGATTCACGAGCGGCGAGAGCGTCTGCGCAGCAGCTCCTCGTCCCAGGCTTGGCAGTGGGACGCCATCGGGGCGGTGGGTGGCAGCATTGGCAACTTCGCGACTGCCGCCCATGCAGGGATGGAACTGCGCCTGGGCACTGAGTTGTCGGACGACTTCGGCATGGCGCCGCTGCGTCCGGCCGGTGAGAACACCACAGCCTTTCAAACTCTCGCGGATGGCATGTGGCGTAGCCACCTGTTCCTGTCCCTCGATGCCCGCTGGGTGATGCGCGACATCACACTCGATGGCAATACCTTCCGCAACAGCCACAGCGTCGATAAGCGCCCCTTCGTCGCCGACATCGGCTACGGCATCGCGGCCGACCGCGGGCGCTGGCGGATCGCCTTTGCACGTTATCACCGCACCCGCGAGTTCGCAGGGCAGCGACAACGACCGGTCTTTGGTAGCGTCACCTTCACCCGAGGCTTCTAAGGAACAGTTCGAGACATCCAGAGGTTATCGTCCCAGCGCCGCATTCGCGCCGTGCAATGGCAAGCGACTTAACAAAATCCAAAAGAATCCCAAAAGAATTCTTCAAGCAAGCCCGGCAGGCTGCTACGGCGGACAGATGCACAAACGCACAACGTGAGGCGGAAGAAGCTTGGGCACGACCTGGTCGTTTCGTCCGCCGACAAGCGTTTGTCATGGTTGCCGCAAAGCCGACCATAAAGTCGCATCCGATTTGCAGACTCCGGACATACTACCAAGGCGGACACATGAACAAATTTGTAGCCATCATTTTTCCAGATGAAGCGCGGGCCTACGAAGGGGTCCTGGCGCTTCGCGAGCTGCATCGAGAGGGCAGTATCCTCCTTTACGGCGAAACGGTAGTCGTCAAGGACGAAGCCGGCAAGCTCTCGATCAGGGAAGCCAAGTCGGCGGGCGGGCTTGCAACCACGATTGGCGCAGTTACTGGTGGTCTTCTCGGCTTGCTGGCAGGTCCGTTCGGCACAATCGCAGGACTGACCGGCGGCGCGCTTCTCGGCGGGCTTAAAGATATATTCGATGCTGGAATTTCTGGGGATTTTATCAAGGTCATCTCCGAAGAACTTACGCCTGGCAGGAGCGTGGTCATTGCCGAAATCGATGAGGGCTGGACTTCGCCCCTTGATATTCGCATCGCCCCTCTAGGCGGCGTGGTGGTGCGTACGTTCCGTCACGAAGTCGAGGAAGCCCAGATCCGACGCGAGATCAATGACATCACGAACGAATTGACGTACCTACGCGAGCAACTGCTCCAAGAGGGTAAGCATGCTGGCACAGAACTAAAGGTGCGCATCGAACTGTTGGACAAATCCTTGGCCGAAGCCAGCAAGCGAATTCAAGGGAAGGCCAAAGCTCTTCGCGAAGAAACGGAGGCTGTAATCGTCTCATTACAAGCGCAGGCCGAGGGGGCTGTCGAATCGGCTGGAAAGCGGATTGAACAACGCATTGCCGATATCCAGGAAGACTACGATAAGCGCGCTGCCAAACTCGAACAGGCTTGGGAACAAACCAAGGCCGCGCTGAGATAGCGGCAAAGAAAGCGATCGTCTAAATCGTTGCCCATTGCGCTCTAACGACCCGCGCGGTCGTCGTGGTGGAAGTGCTCGCAATTCTCCTTCTCCAGTTGGATGAGGTCGCTGGCAAGCTGGTTTCAATCCCTCCCGATCCGAGGGAAAGGAGGTCGAGCCAGATGTATGGATGAAATGTGTTAATGAAAAAATACGCAATGGACATCAGGTCGATATGCAATTAGTGAACCTAAAGGATCGGTCGTTCATTCTCGCGCTGATCGTAATTACGCTGCTCTTCGGCCTACTGCTATGGCCGTTCTACGCAGCAATCTTTTGGGCGACGGCGCTAGCAGTGCTGTTCTGGCCGCTCTACGAGCGCATCTTGTCATCGATGCCTCGATCCCCGGCACTGGCATCTCTTTTGACCATAGTAGCGTGCGTGCTGCTCGTAGTGGTTCCGCTTGCACTGGTCGCTATATCTGCTGCGCAGGAAGTAGTGCAACTCTACGATCACCTACTGGCTGATGGCGGCAGCGGCATCGAAGCCCGTATACATCAGGCCGTAAAGACGGCTCCTCCTTGGTTGCGGGCGTGGCTGGAACGGATGGGCCTCAACCAGTTGGATGGCATCCGCGGCAACACAGTACAGATCCTCGAACAAGCGCTGCAATTCATCGCCTCGCACGCCGTCGCAGTTGGTCAAGATACGCTGCGGCTTGCAGTGAGCTTCACGTTGATGCTCTACCTTCTTTTCTTTGCTTTCCGTGATGGAACGAAGGTGGTCGAGAATTTACGTGACGCATTACCAATCGAGCGCAGCTACTTGGGTGAGTTGGGGCTTCGGTTCGAGAACATGGTGAAAGCGACGATTAAGGGAAGCCTGATGGTCGCGGGCATCCAGGGTGCGCTTGGAGGCGTGCTGTTCTGGTTGCTCGGAATCCAAGGAGCAGTTTTGTGGGGTGTCGTAATGGCAGTGCTGTCACTAATCCCCGTGCTGGGGGCGTGGTTGGTCTGGGGGCCGGTGGCACTTTATCTTCTAGCAACGGGTGAAGTGGCAAAAGCGGCTCTTATGGCCGCGTTCGGCGCCGGTGTAATCGGATTAATCGACAACATCCTGCGACCGATCCTCGTTGGTAAGGAAGCTCGCATGCCGGATTATATCGTCCTGCTATCCACTCTCGGTGGAATCTCGCTTTTTGGATTGACCGGTCTCGTCGCTGGACCGGTTATCGCGGCCTTTTTTATGGCGGCCTGGTCATTGTTTGTCGCAGGAAACACAAGTGGCGAATCCAGCACTCCGCATGCTTCAGCCGAGCCCGAGAATTCGGGGTAGAGATTAACTCCCGGGTATGGCGAGACCATGACAATGGAACTACGACACCTTCGCTATTTCCTTGCCGTAGCCGAAGAATTGCACTTCGCCCGTGCGGCTGAGCGGCTGCATATTGAGCAATCGCCGCTGTCGCGCGCCATCAAGGAGCTTGAAGAAGAACTGGGCGTGATTCTGCTTGCCCGCACCACTCGCAGCACACGACTTACTCGTGCCGGAAAGTTATTTATGGATCATGTGCCGCGCGTCTTCGCAGCATTGCAGCAGGCTCGCGATAGCGTGCAAGCAGCTGCGAACGGCTTCCACGGGCAGTTGCGCGTGGCTCTTTCCGATGGCATCACCCCGTCGCGTTTGCCGGGGCTCTTGGCGCTGTGCCGCCAAGAAGAGCCAGAGGTTGAGCTTCGGTTCTTCGAGGTGCCTCTATCGCAGCAGATCAAGGGACTGCATGATGACCTCTATGACGTGGGTTTCGCGCAGTCCGACGAAGTGGGCGACAGAGTTGTCGCCATGCCGGCCTGGAGCGATACGCTTATGGTGGCGGTGCCTGCGCGGCACCCTCTGTTGGTCCACAAGCGCATCCCTTTGGATGCGCTGTTGCGTTACCCGCTAGTGCTATGCGATCCACAGGTGTGCGAGGGTCATGCCAAGCACGTCGAACGTGTGCTGCGTCGGACAGGCATGGAGCCGTTGATAGCCGAGCGTGTGGCCTCCTGCGATCTGATGATGGCGCTGGTATCCGCAGGCTTCGCGTTGGGTCTGACGGGCGAGGCGCACATTTCCACCAGTCGCGAAGCGGGCGTTGTGGCACGGCCGCTTGCATCGCGTGTGCCGCCGCTGACGACCTACTTGCTGCGCCTTGAGGGCGATCCATCCGATGAGATCTCGCGCTTCATCGAGCGAGTGAAGGCCATCCAGTCGCCAGAGTCTCCCAAGCATCGACCTGATTCCCCGGGAGCGCTTGCGCCATGAAAAGGATCATCCCGCTTTTGCTGGTGACCGCGATGACTGCCTGCGGCCAGTCCGAAGCGCCTCAGAAGATCAACGCTTCCGAAGCGAATATTCCAACAGTGGAAGAGCTTGCGGCCAATCCTGAACGGCTCAAGGAACTGCGCCAGCACTGCAAGACTGACCGCCCAAAGTTGGGTGGCGTGCTGTGCAACCGGGTGGCCGAAGCTACGCGCAAGCGGTTCTATGGCGACGGCGAAACGCCATACACGCCTCCGAAGGAACCGCCCAAGTTCTGATCGTTGTCGGTTCGACGCATCATCTTCATTCTCCTGTTCGACACGCCGCAATGCGTCTTCGCTTGCGGCGCTTTTCTTTGACTCGCCACTGCACTCATTCTTTCTTTTTTCTTGACTTTTCTGCTCAACACGGTCTTTGACCAGCACTGACTTGACACCGAACCTGACGCCTGCGGCACGCCCCTGTGCCGCGATCTCCATGAGGAATCAGCGCAGGAGAAATCGGAGGCCAGGTCATGCAAGGGACGAACGTGCTGTTTGGTCAGATCGCCGTGGTGCTCGGCATCGTGATCGCCGGAGTGTGGGCCGCCACACAATGGACGGCAGCGGCCCTTGGCTATCAAGTACGCCTTGGCTCGCCCTGGTTCGACTTTCTTGGCACGTCGATCTACCACCCGTGGAAACTGTTTGAGTGGTGGTTCTTCTTCGGCGCCTATGCACCGGAGGTCTTCGACACCGGCGGCGCGATTGCCGGCGCCAGCGGCATGGCCGCCGTGGGCGTCGCCATCGCCATGTCGGTCTGGCGCTCGCGTCAAGCACGCATGGTCACAACCTACGGCTCTGCGCGCTGGGCGAACGCACAGGACATTCGCAAGGCTGGCCTCACACAGCCTGCCGGCGTGTTCCTGGGCCAGCATGATCGCCAATACCTGCGTCATGAAGGCCCGGAACACGTCCTGACCTTCGCACCCACGCGCTCGGGCAAGGGCGTTGGCCTCGTGGTGCCGACGCTGCTGTCATGGCCGGCCTCCGCCGTCATCCACGACATCAAGGGCGAGAACTGGCAGATCACCGCCGGCTGGCGCTCGCGCTTCTCGCACTGCCTGCTGTTCAACCCGACCGATGTGCAGTCGGCGGCCTACAACCCGCTGCTGGAGGTTCGACGCGGCGCGCATGAAGTTCGCGACGTGCAGAACATCGCGGACATTCTCGTTGACCCCGAAGGCGCGCTGGAGAAGCGCAACCATTGGGAGAAAACCAGTCACGCGCTGCTGGTCGGGGCCATCCTGCATGTGCTCTATGCGGGCGAAGACAAGACGCTGCGCGGCGTCGCCAACTTCCTGTCCGACCCGGCCAGCCCGTTCGAGCTGACTTTGCATCGGATGATGACCACGCCCCATCTGGGCAATGGGCCGCATCCTGTCGTCGCTTCGGCGGCGCGCGAAGTACTCAACAAGTCGGACAACGAGCGTTCCGGCGTGTTGAGCACCGCCATGTCGTTTCTCGGCCTGTACCGTGATCCGACCGTGGCCGCAGTCACGTCGCGCTGCGACTGGCGCATCGCTGACCTGATCGCTGCCGAGCATCCGGTGTCGCTGTATCTGGTGGTGCCGCCTTCGGACATTTCTCGGACGAAGCCGCTCATTCGCCTGATCCTCAACCAGATCGGTCGGCGCCTCACCGAATCGCTCGATGGCTCCGACGGCATCGAGCGTCGCCACAAGCTGCTGCTGATGCTTGATGAGTTCCCGGCGCTGGGACGCCTGGACTTCTTTGAGACGGCGCTGGCCTTCATGGCCGGCTACGGCATCCGCAGCTTCCTCATCGCGCAGTCGCTCAACCAGATTGACAAGGCGTATGGGCAAAACCACTCCATCCTCGACAACTGCCATGTGCGCGTGACGTTCGCCACGAACGACGAGCGCACCGCCAAACGGATCTCCGAGACGCTGGGCACGGCCACCGAGCTGCGCGCCCAGCGCAACTACGCGGGCCACCGACTCGCGCCGTGGCTCGGGCATCTGATGGTGTCGCGCCAAGAAACAGCGCGCCCGCTGCTGACGCCGGGCGAGGTGATGCAGCTTCCGCCTGACGAGGCGGTGGTGATGGTGTCCAGCGTCGCGCCGATCAAGGCCAAGAAGCTGCGCTACTACGCGGACAGCAATTTCAAGCGCCGTGTGCTGCTGCCTCCCGCGCTCGCGGACGGGCAGTACGCGGACGTGCCGCCGTTGCGTCTGGACGACTGGAGCGGCCTGGCGATTCCCGCCGTGCCCGTTGCGCCGGCGTCCGATACCGCCGAGGGCTTCGCTGCCTCTGCCGACGACGGCGGCCCGCGCCGTCAGCCCGAACTCTCCGAAACCGTCGCCTACGCCCCTGAGCTGGCCGCGCCTGCGGCCGACCTCGCGCTGCTCGATGACGACGACGACCTGCCGCTTCCCCTTCCTCGCCAGCTTGACCCATCCATGCAGCGCACGGCGCGGCTGGCTTCCCTCGACCCCAACGACGGAATCGAGCTATGAGCCACTACCGCCTCAATCTGTTCATCCAGCCTGAGCACGCCAAGCGGCTCGATGAACTGGCTGCCAAGAAGGGCGTGTCCAAGTCGTCCATCGTCGCGGCGGCGCTCGCATCGTGGCTGTCGCCCGATGCCGGCGACCAGCGCGAAGCGGCCATTTCCAAACGGCTTGATCGCCTCTCGCGCCAGGCCGAGCGCATGGAGCGCGACCAGAACATCGCCATCGAAACGCTGGCGCTGTTCATTCGCTACTACCTGACCGTGAGCACGCCGGTTCCCGAGGCGCATCAAGACGCGGCACGCGCGCAGGGCAAAGTGCGCTTCGAGCAGTTCACCGAGCAGCTTGGCCGCCACCTGCTGCGGGGCCGCAGCCTGGTTCGTGACGTGGTGGAGGAACTGCATCCCGATCCGATGCGGATGGAGGACGCGGCGGCAGCCGCGCAAGCGCAGGAGCGTGCTTCATGAGCGCCGCTCCGCAGTCCATGAGCGCCACGTCGCTCGACCGGCGCATCCAGATGCTGCGCACGGCGATGGGGCCGCTGATCGCCGCCGCGCTGGAAGACCCGGACGTGGTGGAAATCATGCTCAACCCCGATCGCACCCTTTGGGTGGATCGCCTGTCGTCGGGTCGTGCGCCGATCGGTGTGGAGATGCCCGAGGCCGATGGCGAGCGGATCATCCGCCTCGTCGCGGCCCATGTGGGCGCGGAAGTCCATCGCGGCCAGCCGCTGCTATCCGCCGAACTGCCCGAAACCGGCGAACGCTTCGAGGGCATCTTGCCGCCCGCCGCGCCAGGGCCGGCCTTCGCGCTGCGGAAGCGCGCCATCGGCGTGATCCCGCTGGAGCGGTACGTCATCGACCAGATGATGACCGCCGCCCAGGCGGGCTTTCTCGTTCGCGCCGTGCGCGAGCGGCAGAACGTCCTGATCGCCGGCGCCACCAGCAGCGGCAAGACCACGCTCGCCAATGCGCTGCTGGCCGAGATCGCCGCCACGGGCGACCGCGTGCTGGTGCTTGAAGACACGGTGGAGCTGCAATGCGCGGCCCGTGACCACGTTCCGCTGCGCACCCGCGCAGGCGTGGTATCGATGACCGAGCTGGTTCGCTCGTCCATGCGCCTGCGGCCTGATCGCGTCGTCGTTGGCGAAGTGCGCGGCGCCGAGGCACTGGATCTCATCAAGGTGTGGGGCACAGGCCATCCGGGCGGCATCGCCACGATCCATGCCGGCTCCGCGCTCGGCGCGCTGCTGCGCCTGGAGCAACTGATTCTCGAAGTGGCGGTGAATCCGCCCCGTGCGCTGATTGCCGAGGCGGTCAACGTGGTGATCCACATAGCCGGACGCGGGCGCAAGCGCCGCATCGAGAGCATCGCCCGCGTCGTCGGCTTCGACGGCGTGGGCTACCAACTGGCGGACGCGCTGGAAACGCCGTTTCCCGAGCTGCCGCCACGTCCCGATGCCGCACCCGCTGCGGCGACTTCCCGATCCCCTCACTCACTTGGAGAACTGCCATGACGCAGATGACCATTCCTGCTTTCCGTGTTTCCGTAAATCCGCCTTCTCACTTGTCTAACTCTGCACGGCTGCGCTGCCTGGGCCGCCCTGCGGGGCAAGGACTGCTGCTGGCCGCGCTGCTGCTGTTCCTGGCTGGAACAGCACAGGCCGCCGGCTCCTCGATGCCGTGGGAAGGCCCGCTGCAATCCATCCTCGAATCCATCCAGGGGCCGGTAGCTCGCATCGTCGCCGTCATCATCATCATCGCCACGGGCCTCGCGCTCGCGTTCGGCGACACGTCTGGCGGATTCCGCAAGCTGATCCAGATCGTCTTCGGCCTGTCCATCGCTTTCGCGGCTTCCAGCTTCTTCCTGTCGTTCTTCAGCTTCTCCGGCGGGGCCGTCGTATGAGCGCCCCGGACGCCTTCACGGAAGGCTTCGAGGTGCCGCTGCATCGCTCGCTGACCGAGCCGATTCTGCTGGGCGGTGCGCCGCGCACCGTGGCGATCGCCAACGGCACGCTGGCTGCCGCGGTCGGCCTGGGCCTGCAACTGTGGATTCCCGGCGTGGTGCTCTGGATCGTCGGCCATTCGCTGGCGGTGTGGGGTGCGCGCGTCGATCCGCAGTTCATGCAGGTCTTTGCGCGGCACATCAAGCACCGCCCGCTGCTGGACGTGTGAGGGGAGGACGCCGCGATGCTGAACCTCGCCGAATACCGCCAGCGCCCGGCCTTGCTTGCTGACTGGCTGCCCTGGGCCGGACTGGTCGCACCGGGCGTCGTCTTGAACAAGGACGGCAGTTTCCAGCGCACAGCCCGGTTTCGTGGGCCCGACCTCGACAGTGCGACGCAAGGCGAACTGATCGCCACGTCGGCGCGCTTGAACAACGCCCTGCGCCGCATGGGATCGGGCTGGGCGCTGTTCATCGAAGCCGACCGCCGGGCCGCTGCCGACTATCCGCGCTCGGAGTTTCCCGAACCGCTTTCGTGGCTGGTGGAGGAAGAACGCCGGGCCGCCTTCGAGGAATCGGGCCATCACTTCGAGAGCGGCTATCACCTAACGCTGCTTTACCTGCCGCCGGAAGAATCCCGCGCCCGCGCAGCCAGGATGCTCTACGAGAACACGCCGACGAATGGTGTGGACTGGCGCGAGCGGCTGCAAGCCTTCGTCGCGGAAACGGATCGCGTCTTTGACCTGCTCGACGGCGTGATGCCGGAAATTGACTGGCTCGATGACGCGCAGACGCTGACCTACCTGCACGCGACCATCTCGACGCGGCGCTATCGCGTGGGCGTGCCCGAAGTGCCGTTCCACATCGACGCGCTGCTGACCGATTCCGCGCTGGTCGGCGGCCTGGCGCCCATGCTGGGCGACCAGCACCTGCGCGTGGTGTCGGTGCGCGGCTTCCCGACCTCGACCTGGCCAGGGATTCTGGACGACCTCAACCGCCTCGGTTTTGCGTACCGCTGGAGCACGCGCTTTCTCTGCCTCGACAAATCCGAGGCGGAACGGGAGTTGGGACGCCTGCGCCGCCAATGGTTCGCCAAGCGCAAGAACGTCATCGCGCTGCTGCGCGAAACGATCTTCCAGCAGGAAAGCCCGCTGGTCGATACCGACGCCAACAACAAGGCCGCCGATGCCGACGCTGCCTTGCAGGAGCTAGGCAGCGATCAAGTCGCCTTCGGCTATCTGACGGCGACCGTCACCGTCATGGACGAGGACGCTGCCGTCGCAGACGAGAAGCTGCGCATGGTGGAGCGCGTCATCCAGGGTCGGGGCTTCGTCACCATCCCTGAAACGCTCAATGCCGTGGATGCCTGGCTGTCTTCGATCCCCGGCAACGCCCACGCGAACGTGCGCCAGCCCATCGTTTCGACGCTGAACCTGGCGCACATGATGCCGGTGTCGGCGGTGTGGGCCGGGCCAGAGAAGAACGACCACCTCGACGGCCCGCCGCTGATCGTCACACGCACCGATGGCGCCACGCCGTTTCGCCTCGTGACGCACATCGGCGATGTGGGCCACACGCTGGTCGCGGGGCCGACTGGCATGGGCAAGTCGGTCTTGCTCGCCACGCTGGGGATGCAATTTCGCCGCTATCGCGGCTCGCGCATCGTCGCCTTCGACATGGGCCGCTCCATGCGGGCTGCGATCCTCGGCCTGGGCGGCGAACACTACGACCTGGGCACGGATGGCGAAATCGCTTTCCAACCACTCGCGCGTATCGACCGTGAGGGCTATCGCACGTGGGCCGCCGAATGGATCGAAGGCCGCTTGGTGCACGAAGGCGTGGCGGTCGGCCCCGACGAGAAGACAGCTATCTGGTCGGCGCTGGGAAGTCTCGCCGGTGCGCCGGTGGAGCAGCGCACGATGACGGGGGTCTCCGTGCTGTTGCAATCGAACACGCTGCGCCAGGCGCTGTCGCCTTATGTGCTAGGCGGTGCCCACGGCAAGCTGCTGGACGCCGACCATGACCGCCTCGGCATGGCCGACGTGCAGTGCTTCGAGATGGAGGAGCTGATGCACAGCAAGGCCGCCGTCATGGCCGTGCTGCATTACCTCTTTGCGCGCTTCGATGAACGCTTCGACGGTGCGCCCACGCTGCTGATCCTCGATGAAGCGTGGTTGTTCCTCGATGACCCGGTGTTTGCCGCGCGTATCCGCCAGTGGCTCAAGACGCTGCGCAAGAAGAACGTCAGCGTCATCTTCGCCACGCAGAGCCTTGCCGACATCAAGGATTCGAGCATCGCGCCCGCGATCATCGAAAGCTGCGCCAGTCGCATCTTCCTGCCGAACCCGCAGGCGACCGAACCGCAGATTCGCACGATCTACGAGGGCTTCGGCCTCAACAGGCGACAGATCGAAATCGTCGCAACCGCGCAGCCCAAGCGCGACTACTACTACCAATCCCGCCTCGGCAACCGCCTGTTCGACCTCGACCTGGGGCCGGCGGCGCTGGCGTTTGTGGGCGCTTCCACGCCGCAAGACCAGCGCGACATAGACCGCGTGCTGCTGGACGCCGGCGTGCCCGGCTTCGCGGGCGCCTGGCTGCGCCATCGCGGCCTCGATTGGGCGGCCGACCTGCTGCCCTCGTTCCCCGGCCTCGCGCCGGGTTCCCTCGCTGACCAACCCCTGGAGAATCTGCCATGAAGAAGCGTCTTATCGCCGCCGCCATCGCGGCCATGCTTTGCACCGCCACCGCCCATGCGCAATGGGTCGTGGTCGATCCCACCAACCTCGTGCAGAACACGCTGACCGCGATCCGCACGCTGGAGCAGATCAACAACCAGATCCAGCAGCTTCAGAACGAAGCGCAGATGCTGATGAACCAGGCGCGCAACCTCGCCAGCCTGCCGTCCAGCGTAGTGAACCAGTTGCGCGCCAATCTGGCGACGACCGAGCGGCTGATCGCGCAGGCCCGCGGCCTGGCCTACGACGTGACGAATCTGGATCGGGAGTTTGCGCGCCTGTATCCCGAGCAGTACGCCGCCACCGTCAGCGGCGACCAGATGTACCGCGATGCGCAGGAGCGTTGGCGGAACACGCTCAACGGCTTGCAGACCACGATGCAGATGCAGGCACAGGTGTCGCAGAACCTGGGCGAAGACGAAAGCGTGCTGGCTGACCTCGTGGGCAAGAGCCAGTCGGCCGAAGGCGCGCTCCAAGCCATGCAGGCCATGAACCAGTTGCTGGCCTTGCAGGCCAAGCAGTCGATCCAGTCGCAACGGCTCCAGATCACGCAGGATCGTGCGGCCTCGCTGGAACTGGCGCGGCAGGCGGCCGCCACCGAGCGAGCGCGCGAAGTGCGGCGGCGTTTCATCGGCGATGGCACGCCGTACACGCCGCAGCGCGTGGATTTCTACGGCAATTGACAGGAGGCCGCCATGCGATGCGTCCTTGTCCTGTGTGTCGCGCTGGTGGCCGCTTGCGGCGAGCAGCCGGCCGACCACCTTGCCGATGCCTTGGCCGCTGATCCCGTGCGGCTCAAGGCATTGCGCGCGCAATGCGCGGCCGACCGGCAGGCCACGGGCGAGGACGCTTGCCGCGCCGCTGCCGAAGCCTTCCGGCGGCGCTTCTTCTCCGGCCAGGCTGAGCCGGATGAATACCAGACCTTGGCCGACCTGCCGCCGATCCCGCCGAGCTTCGAGGAGCCGGCCGATGGCGTGGCTCCCGCAATGCCACCCGAACCGGAGGACACGCCATGAATGACGTGACCATCATCGACCAGTTCCTCAACACCTTCGCCGCCTATATCGACTCGGGTTTCGGGCTGCTGCGGGGCGAAGTGGCGTTCCTCACGGCTACGCTGATCGTCATCGACATGACGATCGCTGGACTGTATTGGGCCATGAGCCACGCCACCGGCCAAGGCGAGGACGTGATCGCCAAGCTGCTGCGCAAAGTGCTGTACGTCGGCGCCTTCGCCTACATCATCAACAACTTCAACTGGCTGGCGAGCATCGTCTTCCGCTCGTTCGCGGGATTGGGCATCACCGCCACCGGCTCTGCCATCACGATGGAGAACTTCTTGCAGCCTGGCCGGTTGGCGAAAACCGGCCTTGACGCGGGCGGGCCGATCTTCCTCCAGCTCGACGACATGATGGGATTTCCCGAGGTGTTCTTGAACCTCGATGCCATCTTGGTGCTGTTCCTCGCCTGGCTGGTCGTGGTGCTGTGCTTCTTCGTGCTGGCGATCCAGCTTTTCATCACGCTCATCGAGTTCAAGCTGACAACCCTCGCGGGCTTCGTGCTGGTGCCGTTCGCGCTTTGGAACAAGACCTCGTTCCTGGCCGAAAAGGTCTTGGGCAACGTGGTGGCCTCCGGCGTCAAGGTGTTGGTGCTGGCCGTGATCGTCGGTATCGGCTCGGGCCTGTTCACTCAGTTCCAAGTCCACCCCGATGAGCCGTCGCTCGACCACGCACTGGTCATCATGCTGGCCTCGCTCACTTTGCTGGCGCTGGGGATCTTCGGCCCTGGTATCGCCACGGGCCTAGTGTCCGGTGCGCCGCAGCTCGGCGCGGGCGCGATGGCAGGCGCTGCCATCGGTGCGGCCGGGACGGCGGTAGCTGTCGGTGCTGCCGCGACGGGTGTAGGCGGTGCCGTAGCCGCTGGCGCACGTATGGCACCGGCTGCCGCCAAGCTGGCCGGCGCTGGTGCGCGTGCGGCCACGTCGGCGGCTGGCAGTGCGAAATCGGCGTTCCAGGCCGGCTCCGCCGCCGCAGGCGGTGGTGCGAAAGGCGCAATGGCGGGCCTGGGCAACGTCGCCAAGACCGGCGCGCAGGCAGCCGAACGAGGCGCGGCATCCCGCGCCTCCGCTGCCGGGCAACGCATGGCCGCTCCCTTCCGCGCTGGCTGGAATGGCGCTGCTGCCGATGGCGGCGCGGCATCCGGTCAGGGTGGCGCAGGCGAGGCCACAGCCGGCGCGGCTACCGCCCAGAAGCAGGAACAGCCCGCTTGGGCCAAACGCCTGCACCGCCGCCAGCAACTCACCCATGCCGCGACCACCACCGCCCACACGCTACGCGGTGGCGATGGCGGCGGCTCCGGCCAGGGGCCGAGCCTGCGCGATTCCGATTCATAAGGAGAACTGACCATGCGATTCAAGAAACCGCAGGTGCGCTATGCCGACACGCCGCAGCCTGCCACGCCGTACCAAGCTGCCGGCCAGGTGTGGGACGAGCGCATCGGCTTGCCGCGCGTGCAGGCGAAGAACTGGCGCCTGATGGCCTTCGGCTGCCTAACGCTTGCGCTGCTGATGGCCGGCGGCCTGGTGTGGCGCTCGGCGCAATCCATCGTGACGCCCTACGTCGTGGAGGTGGACAACGCGGGCCAGGTACGCGCCGTGGGCGAAGCCGCCACGCCATACCGGCCCAACGATGCGCAGACCGCGCACCACATCGCGCGCTTCGTGACGCTGGTGCGCTCGCTGTCCATCGACCCCATCGTCGTCCGCCAGAACTGGCTCGACGCCTACGACTACACAACCGACAAGGGCGCGGCCGTGCTCAACGACTACGCACGGGTCAACGACCCGTTCGCGCGTATCGGCAAGGAGTCGGTAACGGTGCAGATCACCAGCGTCGTGCGCGCCAGCGACACGTCTTTCAACGTGCGCTGGACGGAACGCCGCTACGTCAACGGCGCCGCGGCGGGCTTGGAGCGGTGGACGGCCGTGGTGTCCATCGTGCTCCAGCCGCCGCGCACCGAAGAACGCTTGCGCAAGAACCCCCTGGGCATCTACGTCAACGGCCTGTCGTGGAGCCGCGAACTGGATTCTTCCGAAGGAGCCAAGCCATGAATGATCTTCTCCGTAAATCCGCCTTGCCGGTGATCCTGCTTGCCCTGGCGGGCTGCGCTACGCAGGGCAAGCCACCGCCGACCATCTCGCTCGATGAGCCGGTGCAGGCCCAGCCGCTACCCGAGCCATCCGCGCCGGTGGAGGTGGTGGCCGTGCCCGAGGTTCTGCCGATGCCGGCGCAGTTGAAGCCATTGCCCGAAGCCGAGGACGCCAAGCCCACGCCGGAGCCAGCCGACGAGAAGGTGCGCGTCTCACGGGCCAATGCCGAGGCGCGCGTCGCACCCACGCGCGAGGGATACGTCAACGCGATTCAGGTGTGGCCGTTCACCGATGGCGCGCTCTACCAAGTCTATGCAGCCGTGGGCCGCGTGACCGTGATTTCGCTCCAGCCGGGCGAGGAGCTGGTGACGGTGGCCGCTGGTGATACTGTGCGCTGGATCGTGGGCGATACGTCCAGCGGCAGCGGTGCCGACCTGCGCGTCAATGTGCTGGTCAAGCCGATCCGCTCGGGCCTCAAGACAAATCTCGTCATCACCACCAACCGCAGGACGTACCTGCTGGAGTTGGCTTCGACGGAAAAGACGTGGATGGCGTCGGCGTCCTGGGAGTATCCGCGCGACCGGATGCTGGCCTTGCAGCGCCGGGCGCAGGCGGCCAGCGCAGCCGCGCCGGTGGATTCCGGCTTGTCCTTGGAGAACCTGCGCTTCCGCTACGCGGTCAGCGGCAGTAATCCGTCGTGGAAGCCGCTGCGCGCCTTCGACGACGGTGCGAAGGTCTATATCCAGTTCCCCGTCGGCATCGCGCAAGGCGAGCTGCCGCCGCTGTTCGTGATCGGGCCGGAAGGCGACGGGCAACTGGTCAACTACCGTTTCCGCTCGCCGTATTACATCGTGGATCGGCTGTTCGGCGCGGCCGAACTTCGCCTGGGCGGAGACAAGGGCGACGTGGTGCGGATTGAGCGCACGGACGGCGTTGCGCGGAGGAACTGACCATGAGCCAGGACGACACCCCCGACCTTGCCACGCCGCAGGCGGGCAAGGTCGCGCCCGAAGCGGTGGCGCTGCGCGCCCAGCCGCGCCCGGTCACGCGCCTGAACCGGCGCACGCTGGCCATCCTTGTCGGCGGCCTGTCGGTCGCCGTGCTCGCGGCCACGATCTGGTCGCTGCAACCGCAGCGGCGCGGCACCAACGAGCAGACCGAGCTTTACAACGTCGATCGCGTCTCGAAGTCCGAAGGGCTGGATGCGCTGCCGACGGACTACTCGAAGCTGCCACCAGCCTTGCCGCCCGGTGTGCCCGAGCTGGGGCCGCCGTTGCCCGGCGACCTTGGCCCGGCCATCGTCGCTTCGCAGCAGCCGGTGACGCCGGGCTATTCGCCGCCAGGCCATGATCCCGAAGATGCCTTGCGTAAGGAGGCGGACGCGGCTGCGGCCTCGTCGGTGTTCTTCCGCTCGGGCGGCCAAGGGCAGACCGCCGCCACGGTCGCGCAGGCAGCGCCGGGGGCTGCAAGCACGCTTGCGGCCTTCGATCCGCTCGCTGCTGGGCCTGCCTCAACGGCGGCCCAGCCCGCCGACCCGACCGCCGTGCAGAACCGGCAAGACCAGAAAGAGGCGTTCCTGAAAGCCGGTTCTACGGAAACCCGCAATTCCGGGAATCTGGCGCTGCCCGCGTCGCCGTATCAGGTGATGGCCGGAACGGTGATCGCCGGTGCGCTAGTGACAGGCATCAAGTCGGACTTGCCGGGCGACGTGATCGGCACTGTGACGGAGCCGGTCTATGACACAGCCACCGGCAAGTTCCTGCTGATTCCGCAGGGGGCGCGCATCCTCGGGCGCTACAACAGCCAGGTCGGCTACGGACAGAGCCGCGTACAGGTGGTGTGGAACCGGATCATCCTGCCCGACACGTCCTCGCTGACGCTGGACAACCTTGTCGGCACCGACCCGGCCGGCTACGCGGGCTTGGAGGATGACGTGGACTGGCACTGGAACCGCATCTTTGCCGGTGCGGTGCTGACGACGCTGCTGGGCGTCGGCGCAGAACTGGCCGCGCCAGAGAACCGCCAGGACGGCAACCGCATCGTCATCGCCGGACGTGACAGCGCCCAGGACAGCATCAATCAGGTCGGCCAGGAAATCACCCGGCGCAACATGAACATCCAACCGACGCTGACCGAGCGGCCGGGCCTGCCGGTGCGGATCATCGTTAACCGGGATCTAGTGCTGCGGCCCTACCAGCCGCTGTTCTTCAATCGGGGAGCTTCGCAATGAACGCGACCAAGAAACTGCGGCTTGGGCCGCTGCCCAAGACCGAGAACGTCAAGCTTACCTTCGCGTGCCCGGCCAGCCTGAAAGCCGACCTCGACCGCTACGCCGCACTGCACGCGCAGGCGTATGGCGAGGCGGTCGATGCAGAGAAGTTGATCCCGCACATGCTGGAGGCGTTCATTGCCGGCGACCGGGGATTCAGGAAGGGAGGCGCGAGCAGGCCCGCACCGCCGAAGCCGAGCTGACAATGCACGGATACTTTGCCGACGCACCCTCGAACGCGCAGCCCAACGCTGCGCGTTCTTCGTTCTGGAGCGCCGCGACCGATTGGGCTATGATGGCCGAGCAAGCCTGCCGTCTGCTGGCAATCGCCCCGACGCAGTACGCTCCGGCTTTCTACCGCGACGCTCTTATGTGGCTCCTAGCCCACAAAGCCGCAGCCCCGCAAAGCGGCCCGAAGTAGAGCTAAACCCGTGTCCTGTATAAGCTTTCAAGCCCCCAGCGATTTTCACTGAGGGCTTGACACAGGCACTTTTTTGTTGTCCTGCAAAGGCCCTGCAAAAGAAACGCCGGCTCTTCGGCGGTTGATGCCGAGACCATTCCAGCGCGCGGACGGGCCTTGTGTCCGTGTAGTAGTCTCGGTCTGAAATTCGCCAAGGCACTCATGGATGAAAAGCACGACGACAATTCGTGGTGAGCACGGTGAACATAATGGCCGATCCTATGAAGTTCGCGTGCTGAATTGGGATGGAGCCGCGTTCACGGTCGACGTACTCGTGGACGGTCTGCCTCCCAAGGAGGACAGCGACCACAGTTGGCCTACGTACGATGAGGCAGTGCGTCGTGGACACGAACTTGCCAGATCAATGATCGGCTACTGATCGTAGGCATCGCACTGCCAAATGGTGATGCAGCTTATGGACAGCCATCGGACTCATAATCCAGTCCAGTAGGCTTTCCGCCAGTTGTCAATAAATAGAAAATCCCCTTATTTCAGGGGCTCTTGTGCATCTGGAGCAAGCCCTGTGGTTCCTGCTTTGCCAGTGTAACGCCGGGTTTTTCCGGAATGGTTACACAGGAGTTACACGGAGTAGGTGCCTGTTGGGGCACGCTGAATTTTTCTAGCAGCCAATCAAGCCTAGTTTCCGAGACTCCGCGCCAGCTATCATCCTCAAAGGACGTCTAGGAAGTTGGGCGGGGGGGCCATGGATCCGGAAGTTCAGAAAGAACAGTTCCAGCGAGCGTTCGTGGGGGCATTGGCTGCTCATGCGGGGCTTAACTCTGGGCAAGACGTGGTAGATGACGACAGCGTTGATCTTCGATTGAAAGCTCGAGGAATTGTGGGAGGAAAGATCCGCAATCCGCAGATCGAATTTCAGCTCAAGTGCACGTTCAGGGATTTGGTCACGGGTGACTCGCTTGCGTTCCCGCTAGGGATCAAGAACTACGATGATCTACGTGCAGAAGATTTGCTGTCCCCTCGCTATCTGGCCGTCTTGGTCGTTCCTCGAGACACAGGCAAGTGGCTAGATCATTCTGGCGATTGCATGACGTTGTCTCATGAGTGCTATTGGATGTCGCTAAGGGGTTATCCGAAGAGTCCCAATACGACGTCTGTAACGGTTCATGTGCCGCTCAAGAATCGGCTGCGAACGTCCACTCTAGAGGACATGATTAAAGCGGCCTCCAGGAGCGAATCTCTATGAGCCAGTCGCAAACCGACAAGCTAGGCTTCGGGGCGGATGAGTTGGCTACATATCTGACTCAGAAGGGATGGGTCAAGGATGTGGTTCTGGATGGTCGCGCTTCCATTTGGCACCGGGTCGATGATGCGCTTGCTGAGATCAGCGTTCCGTCTCTCACCCTGCGTGACTACTACGCACGGATGCTGGATGCTTTGTTTGATCTCCAAGAGTTCGAGGGGCGTGATCGCGAGAGCATTCGAAGGGATATCGTAAACGCGGGTGCGGGCTTGCTGACGGTTCGGGTGAAAGGGGAAGATACCTCGGAAGGGCTGATACCCCTGCGGGATGGAATTGTCTTAATACAAAAGGCAAAAGACCTACTGGTGGCAGCAGCTATGTCACTGACTGCGAAGAAGAGACACTTCCAAGGCAGGTTGGCTGACGAGATGCGTGAGTACATCGACTCCGTGCAACTGGGGCAGACCGAGTTTGGTAGTTATGTCATCAACGTCGTCGCGCCAGCCAAGGAGTTCGATCTTTCAGAAGTAGCCAGTGATGAAGGTATCGCAAGCGTGCTCTTTCAGAACCTGGTCGCGGGAGTGGAGGCGCTGCATACGGCTACAGGGGCATCTCAAGGAGAGGTTTCGCGTAATGCGATTCTGCTGGAGCAGGCTGTGAAAGCTGGTGCCAGCATAAATATGTGTGATTCCTTACTTGGATTTAGCGGGCAATCAAGGTCTCGTAGCTTTGAGTTGTCGCTGTCTGTGCCACAGGGAGGGCTTTTCCCTAGGCGGACATGTTCTTTCTCATTTGATCAAGATCGGATTGCCGGGCTTCAGGCTGCGATCGAATACTTCAGGGACGATTATGTGTTGAGAAATCGAGTCGTTGAAGGTTTTGTGAAGCACCTTTCGCGTCCTACTCAGGACGAGCATGGAAAGATCACTTTGGAGGCGTTTGTTGAAGGTGTAGAGCGATCTGTAAATATCGAATTGGGACCCCATGATTATCATCTTGGCATCTCAGCTCATGACAACAAGCGCATGGTTCGCTGCTCCGGTGACCTCCATGTAAAACCAAGAGGATCTGTGCTGCTGAATCCATCAAATTTCGGATTCGTCAATCCCGACGAAGCACTTCTTTAAGCGGCGCACCACAGTTCGCCCTGTTGCCCCCTGCTTGATGTGGGCGGGTCGGCCCGGGCTGATGATCGGCGGCTTGGCCTACCTCTGGTGTGCCAACAGTGCGTCGTCTTCATCGTAGCTCTTGATGCGGATATCGCCGCCATCTGGTGCGTCCAGCACCGTGGTGCCGTTGTCGAATACGAACGCGGTCTTGCTCCGCCCAAAGCCTGCCGGCCTGGTCAGCATGATGCCGTCAGTTGGCGAGGGCAGGACAGGGGCCCAGCCTGCGTTGAGCAGCATCACCAAGCGGCGAAAGCCAGCGGTGGAAATCTGATGATCCTGCACAAATCCTCCGGGTTGCTCAATGAATGGCCCCGGCTTGCCTGGCTAGGTTCGGGGTAGGCGCGCGCCGAGTTCTGGGAGATGACTGGAACGAATCGCAGGGCTGCGTGATGTCAACGAAGGAGCTTATGCATTCCACTAAGCGCGATCTGAGTCTCCCTGACCACTCGATCTATGGATCCAGCAAAAGCAGGGAGTTTGTCGCGCCAAATGTAGTAGTTGTGATCGGCCTGGTCGTTCGCAATCGAGTTGTAATAAATAGCCTTGAGAAGGCTCGTGCCAGGCTCGCCCAAATTGTGAAGTTCCGGCTGGAACTCAATCAACTTTGCTGGAACTTGGAACACGTAGCGCACACCGTCGGAGTGGCTTGATTCGAAGTTCCTAATAGCTTGTTGGAGCGTCTCTCCTTCATCCAAGAGCAGTTTTGTCGCCCCCAAGAGAGAGGATGCGAGGCTGAGGGCTTTGCGTTCGGCTGCCCGTTGTTCGTCAGCGCGTTGATGTGCCCGTTGCCAGGCCGGAATGGCGATAGCCACCAGTATGGCCAAGACACTGCCGACTGCTTGCACCCAGGCGGGAGCATCGAATGGCTTGGATTGAGGCGCGCTTCCCCAGTGGTAGAAGAGTCCCCAAGCAAAGAGCACGCCGAATCCTGTACAAAGCATGCTGATGACGAACAAGTCACGGCCGGTGATTGGTTCCTTCATGAACTCCATAGCTCCGCTGGTGTTGTGAGTTGGAGTTTAGGCCGAGGCCCCACGGAAATGGGCTGCACAGTTGTTTGGACCCGGTCACCGGCATGAGGTCTCTGGATCTGTGTGGCAGCTGGCTCGGGTTGCAGGTGTTGTTGGGGACACCGTCTGCTGCTCCCTTCTGGCGAAACATTCGGTCAGCGTGATCGCGGAGTTGGCATCACTGCGGCGGGGATGTTCTTGCCGTCGGGGAAAACAGGCGGGAAAACAGGGGGAAAAGGGGTCAGAGTCAGGTTTTTGCTAGCTGAGACTTCTGTATTGAGGTCTGATGGAGACTTGTTTCATTCTGGGATGTGCATTTGTGAAGACTCCCGGCCAACTGATGGCCATTTCAATCAAGAAGGTTCTGCTGCCAGAGATACGCCGGCTTGGGTTTGGCGGTAGTGGGGTAGCAAACTTCGTCCGTTCCAGTGAAGTCCACCGTGACTTCCTGTCGATTCAATACTGGACGTATGGCGGCAGTTTCATCCTGGAGTTCAGCCGCGTTCCGGCGACTTGGGTTGACCCTGACTCGGGAGAAGTCCCGAAAAGGGTGTTTGAGACAGATCCGCTGCTTAGAAAGCGCTTGATCGATACGGAGCAGCACAAGGACTTCCATGGGTTCTCTTTCAAGGGGTTCGGCAGCGAGCAGAGCCAGTACGACCAGTTAGCGGCTTCGGTTGTTGCGTTGTTGCCGCAGGTTGAGGCGTGGCTGGAGAGTGGGATTAAGGGGCCGAATATTCACTGATATACGGTTGCGTGTGCATCTTCTGCTGGCGGGCTGTACTGCTTGAAATCTAATGGTTGCTTCAGCTCGTCTGGAGTTCCCAGGATTTAGTGGACACCTGACCGAGGGTGGCGATGCGCTGCCTCGAACTCGTCAGGACTGACCCCGCCTAGATGGCTGTGGCGGCGTGTTGGATTGTAAA
>NZ_JBRRDW010000024.1:0-69266 GCF_056759895.1 Stenotrophomonas sp. STEN038 | reverse complement strand
GAGAAGGGAATGTCGAAAGCCAAATCCAAAGCCAAAGCCATAATCATAACCAAAACCAAAACCAAATCCAAAGCCAAAGCCAAAGCCAAAGCCAAAGCCAAAGCCAAAGCCAAGCCATTCCTCCTTGCTGCTTGAGGCCTCGCTTCTACCCCCTCCCTTTCGCCGCAGGCGAAGGGGAGGGCCGGGGAGGGGTGCCTTTAGCCTTTCGCTTTTAGCTCTCAGCCAACCTTCCCAGCCAACCAACTCTCCAATCCCCGCCCAATCCGCTCCACCGCCTCCTGCAAGCGCCCAACATCCTGCGTATACGCAATCCGCACATGCTGGTTGGCGCGGTAGTTCCCAAAATCCAGGCCAGGCGTAAACGCCACATGCTCGGTCTCCAGGAAGTGCGCACAAAACGCCTGCGCATCATCGGTGAACGCACTCACATCGCAGTACAGGTAGAACGCGCCCTGCGGCTCCACATCAATCCGGAACCCAAGCGCCCGCAACGCCGGCAACAGATAATCCCGCCGCTGCCGGAACTGCTCACGACGCTGCTCGAAAACCGCAATCGTCTCCGGCTCGAAACACGCCAGTGCCGCATGCTGCGCCATCGACGGCGCGCTGATGTACAGGTTCTGCGCAAGCTTCTCCAGCTCGGGCACCGCGCGCGGCGGTGCCACCAGCCAGCCAAGGCGCCAACCAGTCATGCCGAAGTACTTGGAGAAGCTGTTCAACACGAAGGCTTCGTCATCCACTTCCAGCACGCTGGGCGCATCAAAGCCATAGGTCAGCCCGTGGTAGATCTCATCCACCACCAGATGCCCGCCGCGCTCCTTCAGTGCGGAAGACAAGCCAGCCAACTGCCGAGCATCCAAAGTGGTGCCAGTCGGATTGGCAGGCGAAGCCACCAACGCCCCAACACTGCCAGCATTCCAGTTGGCCGCAATCGACTCCGGAGTCAGTTGATAGCCACTCTCCGGCCCAACCGGCACCAGCTGCGCTGCGCCTTCCACCAGCCGCAGGAAATGCCGGTTGCAGGGGTAGCCAGGGTCGGCCAGCAGCCAGTGCTTGCCCGGGTCCACCAGCAGGCTGGAGGCCAGCAGCAGTGCGCCTGAGCCACCCGGGGTGACCAGAATCCGCTCCGGGTCGATATCCAGCCCGTAGCGCTGGCCGTAGAAGCCCGAAATGGCCTGGCGCAGGGCTGGCAGGCCGCGCGCTGCGGTATAGCGGGTATGGCCAGCGGCCAATGCGGCCTGGCCGGCACGTACCACCGGCTCGGCAGTGGTGAAATCGGGTTCGCCGATCTCCAGGTGGATTACGTCATGCCCTTGCTGCTCCAGCGCGTTGGCGCGGGCCAGCAGCGACATGACATGGAAGGGCGCGATCTCCTGACTGCGGCGGCTGTATGGGGCGTGTGGGGTGTGGGGCGTGTTCATCACTGCATGATAGGCGCCGTTGATGGCAGCGGGGCAAGCGCCGGGCATGGCACACTGTGGCCTGCTGCACTGGATGCACCACCGTTGTTCCGGAGCGAACCTGATGAAACCCCTTCTTTGCCTGTTGGTTGCAAGCCTGATGATCAATACCGCCGCCGCGTCCCAGCCCACCCCGCCTGATGTTGAAAAGCGTCCGCATACGGTGACCGCGCCGTTCGGTGCGCAGCGCGAGGATGCGTATTACTGGCTGCGCGACGACGAGCGCAAGGAGCCGGCGATGCTGGCCTACCTCAACGCCGAGAACGCCTATACCGACGCCCTGATGGCGCCGCTCAAGCCGCTGCAGGACAAGCTCTACGCCGAGATCGTCGGCCGCATCAAGCAGGACGACGCCAGCGTGCCCTACCGCGAGCGCGGCTACTGGTATTACACCCGCTACGAGACCGGCAAGGATTACCCCATCCACGCCCGTCGCAAGGGCGATATGCAGGCACCGGAAGAGGTGTTGCTGGATCTCAACGTGCTGGCCGAAGGCAAGGGTTACTTCGGCATCGACGACATGGACATCAGCCGTGACAACCAGCTGCTGGCCTTCGCCGAAGACGCCGTCGGCCGCCGCCAGTACACCATCCGCTTCAAGGACCTGGCCACCGGCAAGATGCTGGACGACGTGATCGAGGGCGTGTCGGCCAATGTGATCTGGGCCGATGACAACCGCACCCTGTTCTACGTCGAGAACGACCCGGAAACCCTGCTCACCGTGCGCGTAAAGAAGCACGTGCTCGGCACCCCGGCCAGTGCCGACGTGCTGGTCTATGAGGAGAAGGACGACAGCTTCTACATGGGCATCGGTCGCACCCGCGACGACCGCTTCATCACCATCGGCGTGGACAGCACCGTGTCCTCCGAGCTGCGTTACACCTCGGCTGCCAACCCCGGCGAGTTCACCGTGCTGGCCAAGCGCGAGCGCGACGTCGAATACGACGCTGACCACTACAACGGCCAGTGGGTGATCCGCACCAATGCTGATGGCGCCACCAACTTCAAGCTGGTCACCGCGCCGGAAGGTGCCACTGATCGCAAGCAGTGGAAGGATTGGGTCAAGCATGATCCGCAGGTGCTGATCGAAGGCTTCGAACTGTTCGACGGCTATACCGCCATCGCCGAGCGCGCCGAAGCGCTGGAACGCGTGCGCCTGCTGTTCGCCGATGGCCGCAGTGAGTTCGTCAAGGCTGATGAGCCGGCCTACTCGATGGGCTTGTCGGTCAACGCAGAACCCGATACCGAGTGGCTGCGCTACAGCTACACCTCTCTAACCACGCCGGCCACCACCTACGAACTCAACGTCAAGACCGGCGAGCGCCGCCTGCTCAAGCAGCAGCCGGTGATCGGCTATGACCCGAGCAAGTATGAAACCGAGCGCGTCTGGGTGACCGCCCGCGATGGCGCGCGCATCCCGGTGTCGCTGGTTTACAAGAAGGGCTTCAAGAAGGACGGCACTGCCGCCTTGTACCAGTACGCCTACGGCAGCTACGGCATGTCGATGGACCCCAACTTCAACCAGAGCGTGGTCAGCCTGCTTGATCGTGGCGTGGTCTACGCCATCGCCCACATCCGTGGCGGCCAGGAAATGGGCCGCAGCTGGTACGACGACGGCAAGCTGCTGCACAAGCAGAACACCTTCAACGACTTCGTCGACGTCACCCGCGCGCTGGTCGCACAGGGCTATGCCGCCAAGGACCGCGTCGCGGCCTCGGGCGGCAGCGCCGGTGGCCTGCTGATGGGTGCGGTGGCCAACCAGGCCCCGGGCGATTACCGGGTGATGGTTGCGCAGGTGCCGTTCGTCGACGTGGTCACCACCATGCTCGACGCCAGCATCCCGCTGACCACCAACGAGTACGACGAGTGGGGCAACCCGGAGCAGAAGCCGTATTACGACTACATGCTCAAGTACTCGCCGTACGACAACGTCACCGCGCAGGCCTATCCGTCGCTGTTCGTCGGCACCGGCCTGTGGGATTCGCAGGTGCAGTACTGGGAGCCGGCCAAGTGGGTGGCCAAGCTGCGTGACGTCAACACCGGCAGCCAACCCATCGTGTTCCGCACCAACATGGAAGCCGGCCACGGCGGCAAGTCCGGCCGCTTCCAGCGTTACAAGGAGCAGGCCGAGTCCTTCGCCTTCGTGCTGGGGCAGCTGGGCCTGGCTGACTGACGCAGCCGGGCCGTAGCGATGCCTGATACGCCGCCGCGTGATCCTCCCGATCCACGCACACGCCCACCGCGCCTGCGCTGGGCGTGGTGGCTGCTGGCCTATGTGAGCCTGGGCGTGGGCATCGTCGGCATCTTCGTGCCGGGGCTGCCCACCACCGTCTTCGTGCTGATTTCGGCGTGGGCGGCCTCGCATGGCTCCGAGCGGCTGCACCGCTGGCTGCTGGACCACCCGCGCTTCGGTCCGGCCATCCGCGACTGGCAGGCGCACGGCGCGGTCAGCCGCAAGGGCAAGTGGATGGCCAGCCTGACCATGCTGGCCTGCGCCCTGATCACCCTGTGGTGCGTGCCGCTGGCCTGGGTGAAATGGACCTCCATCAGCATCATGGCCTGCGTCTGCCTGTGGCTGTGGCTGCGCCCCTTGCCCCCCGGCGAACGCTGAACAGGGTGAGATCGCGGTTCGGACTTCATGGTCCAGTGGCTATACTCGGGGGATGAACAAGACGTCCCGTTTCCTGATTCTCATCCCGGCAGCCTTCCTGCTGCTGGGTCTCAGTGCCTGCGGCAACAAGGGCCCCTTGGTAATGCCGCAGAAGCCGGTGCCGATCGAGGAACAGGAAGTCACCCCGGCGGACCAGCCCGCCACTGAAAAGACCGATCCGGCCGCCGACAAGAAGGCGGACGAGGCCGTGGAAGACGGAACCGGTGGTGCTGGCGTAAATGGGTAAGTCGGCAACAGGGCGCATGCGCTTCAGCAAAATGCATGGCGCCGGCAATGCTTTCGTGGTGTTGGACCTGCGTGACGGCAGCGCGCCGCCGAATGCCGAGCAGGCAGCGCTGCTGGCCGACCGCCACCGCGGCGTGGGCTGCGACCAGATCCTGACCATCGAAGCCCCGCGCAGCGAAGGCGCGGTAGCGTCCTACCGCATCTGGAACTCAGACGGCTCCACCTCGCAGCAATGCGGCAACGGCGCGCGCTGTGTGGCCGCCTGGCTGGTACGCGACGGCGCCGCACAGGGCGACGACTTCATCATCGACAGCCCCACCCGCACCCACGCCGTGCAGCGCCTGGCCAATGGCGAATACGCCATTGCCATGGGCAAGCCCGAATTCGAGCCTGAGCAGATTCCGCTGCTCGGCTTCCCGCGCGCGCGCGAGGAATACATGACCTCGCTGCAGGGCGAGAACGTGCGCTTCGGTGCCGTATCGATGGGCAACCCGCACGCGGTGCTGGAAGTCGGTTCGGTCGACGCCGCACCGGTCGAGCGGGTAGGGCCCTTGCTGCAGCAGAACCCCTCGTTCCCGGAATCGGTGAACGTCGGCTTCGCCCAGGTGATGGATGCCGGCCACGCCCGTCTGCGCGTCTACGAGCGCGGCGTCGGCGAAACCCTGGCCTGCGGCAGCGGTGCCTGCGCGGCCGCGGTAGTGCTGATGCAGCGCGGCCGCCTGCAGCGCGACGCCTTGATCTCCTTGCCCGGTGGCGACCTGCGTATCCAATGGCCGGCAGACGATGCCGAGATCGTGATGTCCGGCCCGGCAGCATTCGTATTCGACGGAGAGTGGATGGGATGAACGACACAGTCGAGAAAATCGGTGCCCATGAAGTCGCGGCCTGGCTGCGGCGTCATCCGACCTTCCTCAAGCAGTTCCCCGATCTGGCACTGACCATGGTGGTGCCGCGCGACGACGGCCCCACCGCCTCGCTCGCCAGCTACCAGCTGGAAGTGCTGCGCGACAAGAACCGCGAGCTGTCGCGGCGCTTGGCCGACCTCGGCGCCAACGCGCAGATCAACGAACGCCTGGCCGTGCGTACCCACCAGCTGACCCTGGCGCTGATGCGCCAGACCAGCGCCGCCGACACCCTGCGCGCGATGGCCGCTTCGCTGGAAGAAGATTTCGCCGGCGACCTGGTGCGCATCGTCTCCTTCGACGACGTGCCGGAACTGGCCGAAGCACCGTGGCTGCAGGTCATCGCCAAGGACGACGCCAAACTGGCGCCGTTCCACGACTGCCTGCAGGACGGCGAGCCCATCTGCGGCCGCCTGCAGCAGGAAAAGAACGACGTGCTGTACGGCGAGCGGGTCAATGAAGTGTCGTCCACCGCATTGTTGCCGCTGCCGGGCGTTGGCCTGATCGCGGTAGGCAGCTACGACCCCAACCGCTTCTATCCCGGCATGGGCACGCTGTTCCTGCGCATGATGGGCGAATCGCTGGTGACGGGCCTGCAGCGCTTCCGCAGCGCCTGAGTGGAGTGACGCGGCGATGAGCGCCGTCCAGGCATTCCTGTCCTATCTGCAGGTCGAGCGCCGCATGTCGGCGCACACGCTGGACGCCTACCAGCGCGACCTCGCCGCGCTCACGCAATGGTGCGAAGCGCATGAAGTCGCCGATCCGCAAACCCTGCAAGGTGACCAGCTGCGCGAGTTCATAGCAAGCGAGCACCGCCGCGGCCTGTCGGCAAAAAGCCTGCAACGCCGCCTGTCGGCCTGCCGCAGCTTCTACGCCTGGCTGCTGCAGAACAACGTCATCGACAACAGCCCCGCCGCCGGCCTGCGCGCGCCCAAGGCACCGCGCAAATTGCCGCAGGTGCTGGACGCCGACGAAGCCGTGCAGCTGGTCGAACTACCCACCGACGCACCGCTGGGCCTGCGCGACCGCGCGCTGTTGGAACTGTTCTATTCCTCAGGCCTGCGCCTGAGCGAACTCTGCGCCATGCGCTGGCGCGACCTCGATACCGCCACCGGCATCGTGCTGGTGCACGGCAAAGGCAATCGCGAACGCACCGTGCCGGTCGGCTCGCATGCAATGAATGCTTTGCAGGAGTGGCGCAAGGAAAGCGGCGGCACCGGCGAGAAGCCGGTATTCCCAGGCCGTAGCGGCGGACCCATCAGCCAACGCGCCGTGCAGATCCGCATCAAGCAACTGGCGCAACGCCAGGGGCTGTTCAAGAACGTGCACCCGCACATGCTGCGGCACAGTTTCGCCAGCCATATTCTGGAATCCTCAGGCGACCTGCGTGGCGTACAGGAGCTGCTGGGGCATGCGGATATTGCGACCACGCAGATCTACACGCATCTGGATTTCCAGCATCTGGCCAAGGTTTATGATGCTGCGCATCCCAGGGCGAAGCGTAAAAGCTGAGCTTTGCAAGAATCCGTTCATGCCAAGAGAGCGGGTGCGGTGCGAGTCTACTGGTTTCCGCTGTTTGTGCGCTCCAGAGTTGGTTGTTGATGAATACTGCGTAATTTTCCCAGAAGATCGCGGCGGGTCGCTTTTGTGTCAAATTCCGGTTTCTAGATGAAATGAATCCGCTTGCTGACTTACTTTTGGGCTGCATATAGCACTTTGCGTCATTCTGGTGAGCGGGCATCCTCATATTTTTTTGTTTGGTTTGCCTCACTTCCTTCTCCCCGCAATACGGCTTCGGCGAAGACGTTAATGGCGACGTGACGAAGGGCGATGGAAGAGGTAATGACCAGGATTATCGAAAGTATGATTTCCCAACTGGATGCTGTCTCCGAAATGACGCGAAGCGGCATCGCGAAAGGCATTGTCGGTGGGAGGAATGAAAGGACGACGATAAAGCCGTTGTCAGGCTCCTTCGCGCCGCCGAGGCAAAGCAGAAGGCAGCTCATTGGCAGTAAAATCAATGTATTTCTTATTGGAGAGGTGGCATTTGGAAGTAGCGCTGAGGCAACGGAAAAAACAAGGCTCCAGAGCAGCAGTCCGAGTGCTCCGCTTGTTAGCGCGATCAATAGGTGAGGCCAGTCTCTCGCCGCTGCGTAAACATGAGACATATTCACGATTCCCAACATGGTCGCTGCAATGGTCCCATATGTGGCGTAACAAACTATTGTTTTGAGTCCGTGTAGGCCGGCCGCGATTATTTTTCCGTCTATCCAGACTGCCGGCGTGATAGCTGCCAAAATAATCTCGCTGATTCTTCCAAACTTCTCGCCTGCTATTCCTTGCATTATTATGGCGAGGGCGGAGATGACTCCCATGACCGTTAATATCATTATGCAGATGGAAATCGAGTAGCTGCTGGAGTCTGTGGCTTCCTTGGTTCCTTTTGTGGTGTATGGTAGCAGTTGAGGGGGGCGGGCGATCTTGTTGAACTGTTCCTCCGATACCCCTTCGCGTTGTGAGCTGATCTTTATAAAGATTGGTGTAAAGCTCTCCTTAAGTGCATCGTGCCAGTGTACGGCGTTGCTTGTGTAGAGGCGATACACTGCCGGTTCTTGCTCCGCCAGCAGGCCATCCAGTTCGCCGCTATCAACTTTTCTGAAGGATTCTTCTTGCGCCCCGGGGGGGATTGGGACGAAATTGAATCGTTTGGACGACGAACTTTTCAATAGGCGAGTGTCCGAGGTCTCAATTCCAATATTGATGCCAACTGGTGTGGATAGCAGCATCAATGCGTCGCCGCCGAAGCGAATAATCGCTATCAGTACGAGGATAGAAAGGCTGATGATCTCTCCCTTCATATCAAAGAACTTCAGAAATTCGAAGCGCGCCACGTCAAAGACTCTGCGGTCCATTCTGGACTCCGGATCGGTTGGGTGTTATGGCGGATATGTAAACCTGGTGGAGGTCGGGGCGCGTGAATTCGATGTCGAGAATCGCGTGGTGGCAGCCTATTTCTGCTAGTGCTGCAGTAAAAGAGCTGAGGCTTATGTTCGGGAAATTGATTATTAATCGATTCTCTCGTTGCGCCGTCACGCTATGAGGGGGGAGATTGCTGAAGTCTGGAGCGAGTCCCGGTTTGATTAGTACAGTGATGGATCGTGGCGAGGTTTCTCGATTATCATGACGAGGCTTCCCAAAGCCACTTATCATTGAGGTGCGCCCGCCCTGAATGAGCGCCACGCTCGAGGCAATCCGTTCAACCAGTGCCAGCTGATGAGCGGAAATTAGAATCGCGGTACCTGCTTTTGCGCGCTCAATCAGTATGTCAGAGACGAAGTCCTGATTTACAGGGTCCAGGCCGGAAAACGGTTCATCAAGTACGAGAAGGTGGGGGGAGTGCATCAGGCATGCGGCAAGCTGCAGTTTTTGCTGATTCCCTTTCGACAAGGATCTTACCTTCTCGTTTCTTTTGAGATAGAGGTCGAGGCGGTGGAGCCAGTATTCCAGAAGCTCGGGAATTTTCGAGGTTCTGATCGCGCGTAGACGCGCCCAATATTTCAAAAGCTCCACCACGTCGACGTCTTGGTACAGACCTCGTTCTTCCGGTAAGAACCCAAAGTGCTCTTTGGGGAGGGCGCTGTGGATGGTTTGACCGCGCCATAGAACCTGCCCGGCATCCGGCCGAGTAAGCCCGGCTATGATGCGAAATGTCGTCGATTTTCCAGCTCCGTTTGGTCCAATGAGCGCTACTATGCTGCCCTGCTCAACGACAAGCGATGCGCCATCAATAGCCGCAGTATTGCCAAAGCTCTTGCTTACTGACTCAACCTGTAGCAATTCGGTACCCCTGTTCGCGATTCAAGTGAGAGCTTCGATTTCAGCCGTTCGAACCTGGCGCCAGCCGCGGAGAAACGCGGAGTCACTTTTGCGCACCGCCGACCAGATCTGTAAAGCTTCCTCTGTTCCTGAAGCGGTATTGGCTAGCGCATCAAATGCGGCGAGGCGAATGCGCTCGATCTCGTGCCTTGCGGCGATGTGCCTGAGGACTTCTTTGTGCTCGTCACTTCCCAGGGCCGCCGCAGCACCGAATAGAGATCCCGCAGATGTGCGGTTGATCAGTGCTGAGATTCTCCCGCTGCTCAAGTCAAATGCATACTGATCCATCATGGAAGCTCTTATGGAGTTTTCCATGATGTTTAGAGAAATAGAAAGCGAATCAGGCGGTAGTTGGTTGTGTATATCAGTGAAGGCGCGATATAGGAGGATTTTGCCCTTGGAGAGGTTGCTTCGCTCAATGTACCTGAGGTCGACGCTTTCGCCCTTGACACCATTGCATTCGTCGTAATCATATTCGTAGTAATCGCTACCATAGCCTGGGCCGTGGTAACCAATGGTCAGAAAGTTGAAATTGTGATCATGAGGTTTGTTGTAAAAAAATGGATCGGTGCCGCTGGTCTTTACCACCTGATCGGCAAGGGCAGGCCACAGGCAGGCTCGCAAAAAGAAGGGTTGTCCGCTCCGTTGCGGAGGATAGATCATGAAAACCTGTGCGGAGTAGCTATTTGAAGTCTGGAGATTTCGATAGTTCTTCAGCTCGGAGCAGACCATTTCTGCGAGGAATTCTCTATTGTTCGACAATTGCTTCAGTGCTGTAGATGCTGACGCCAATGAATCCTGGTCCATAGGTTGAATTCTATTTTCAAATAGAAATTCGATCAGTTCCCCAAGTTCGATCGAAGTGTTGTCGTCGGAGCTAATTTCTATCGGCATGGTTGTTTGCCTTGATCAATGCGACGGTTTGCGCGGCCGCTTCACGGACTTGGGGGTGCAGGTCGTGATCTACCATGTGGTTAAGGATAGGGGTGGACGCGGAAATATCCATGACAAGTGACTCCCGCATGGCATGCCATCGCACAAAATGATCGGGATGTTTCGTTGCTATATCGATTAGCTGTTCTACACCCATGTGCCAATCCAGCTCTCGAAGGAGAGTTGCGAGGAGCTGTACACGGGAGGACTTCATGTCCGCTGCGGTGAAGGAATGAAGGTTTCCTTTCATGTCGTAGTGAACATTAACCGCCGTTCTCGGGGTGTTGCGAGTTGCAATGGTGAATACGATGGGGGACTCGCAGCTGGCGATGGACAATCCGGTCGAACCGCCTTCAAGGAATAGCATGTCGCCATCGGTGACTTTCTTGTCTGGCCGTTGATGCATTTCGCGGAAGGAAAGAGGGTCTTCGCGATTGAAGGGTTCTGCCGTCCACAGATTCAGCGTAGCGTTCCCACCTTTTATGAACCTTATAGCCGAGTCCGTGCCCTGCATGGTTATGCCAGACACTCTGGCCTTGTTCTTTCGCGACTTCTTGATTCGATGTGCGATTGGCCCAATCGAAACCAATGAAACGCGTAGGTGTTCGCTGTCAAATAGCACAATCCCGGTGAGTGCTTCATTGTCGATCGTTCTCGCCGTTGTGGCGTAGAGGGGCCTGCTTGCGAATCGAAGCAGTTCCTCCGATATCAGTACATCAATTCGATCTTCTGTTATTAGAGACAACGCTTCGTAAAGTTTGGGGCGCACCGTGTCAGCGCTTTGCGCTTCGCCCAGGGATTCGGCGATTGAGCTCATCGGGGCGATTACGCCAAGCGATTCCAGTCTTCCCTCCAGCCCCAATGTTTCGTTTGATAGCCTGAAAAACTCCTTCTGGTTGCTGAGGTCGTTGCAAATAGTCAGGATCTTGGCCGGATTTTTCATCGCATTGCTCGCTGCTTCGAGCCGACGCAGGTATCAACCTGCGCCGACGATTGCCTAGTGGAGCTGTTGATTGATGAAGACACCAGCCACGACCCCGAGTGCGAAGCATGCTGGGCCGACCGAGTCATCAAAGCCGGCATTGCCGTGAATTGCGACCTCTCGAGCGAGTGTTGGAAGCTCGTTTATGTTTGACATTTGTGGCTCCATTTATGCAAGGACCGCAACGATTACCATGACGACCACGCTTACTGGCTCGATGGTCGATTCAAGTTGTGAACTGCCATTGATGCCTACGTCAACCGGTAAGCTGGATATGAGTGAGGTAATTGCATGCTGCATTGGTTCCTCCTTTTCGAAAGGGATATTCCTGAGCGTCGCGAATATGAAGCCAGCAGCAGGCGGTCACTGCGACGTGCTTGTTTTATATGTGCTGAGAAAATTTCGCAAAATGAGCGAAGTCGATCATGTATGCAGTGGCTTGGTGTTGCTGGTGCGTACAACTCCTGTATTTCAAGTAGTTCTGGGCACGGCGGTGGGAGATTCCCACATTAGTTTGTTGGATTGTCTTCCCTGTGATTGATCCGTAGTTCTGACTTGTCCGCGCGAACTCATGGAGGTCGTTGAGCGCTGTGTTTGCAGTGCTCGCCGCACTCTGCGTGTCCGTATGCGGCCGAACACAGGATGGCTTTGGAAGCTAACTCCACCCTTTGAGAGCAGGCGTTGCTGGTAAATAGGTGCCATGCATGGGGGCGGTTACTGCAGGCTCGTCGGAGCCAAGCCATTCCAAAGCCCGTAGCTACTTTTCTTGAGAGGCAATCGCCTAGCGCTTCATGCGAATCGAAGCGAAGTCTTCAAACAATCGCAGGGCATATAACCCCACCTCCGGCTGGATCGCACCAGCGAGGGAATCTCGATTGATCGGTGGCTTTCAGCTCAACCTCAGGGTTTACGCGTTGGTCTTGGCGCCTGCTATCCCCGATGACGGCACAGCCAGAAGCAGACATACTTTTACGCGCTGGATCCAACCAGACCCATCCGCTTCGTCCCGAGCACCCACGCACCCATGCTGACCTCCTACCTGCTGTTCTTCTTCGCTGGCTTGGGCGTCTTCAACGGTGCGGCGTTGTCGGTCTACCTGCTATGCCGACAACCCGTACGCCCTGCCCAGCGCTGGCTGGCGGCCTTGGTACTGATGCTGAGCCTGCGCACCGGCAAGTCCCTGTTGTTCTACTTCTGGCCCGACATCTCCAAGCTGGTTCTGCAGGTCGGTTTGACCGCCTGCTTCTTCATCGGCATCTGCCTGATCGGTTTCGTGCGGGCCTGGCTTGATCCCGATGGCCGGCATACCCGAAACGATGCGGCAATTGCCGTGGGCTTGCTGGTGCTGGCGGCTGCCTTTGGTATCGCTTGGCCGTATACCGATAACTTCTGGCTATGGGCTGGGCCGGTGTGGGCCTCCATCCAGGTGATCTGGCTGATATGTCTGGTGGTGGCAGCAGGGCTGTTCCTGCGCGGCGGCAAGCAAGATCGCGCCGAGGCGGCGCCCGGTGCGCTGAGTCGCAGCCATGTGCTCTCGGTGATCGTGGGCGTGGGCGTGATCTGGTTGGCCTATGCCACCTCCGGCTTGACCTCGTACATTGTCGGCGCGCTGTCGTTCTCGCTGGTGTTGTACCTGAGCATCAGCGTTGCGGTTGCCCGGCGTAAGCCTGCTCCGGTCGCCGAGCCTTACCGCGACCGCAAGATCGCGCCCAGCGAAGCCGAGGCGACCTTGCGCGCCCTGCATGCGCTGATGGCCGACGAGGGCCTGTACAAGGACGCGGGCCTGACCCTGGCCAAGCTGGCCAAGCGGCTCAACATACCTACTGCCCGCTTGTCGCAGCTGCTCAACGACAACCTCAAGACCGCCTTCAAGCCCTACCTGGCGCAGGTCAGGATCGAAGCGGCCAAGCAGTTGCTGCGCGCGCAGGCGTCGGCATCGATGGACGATGTGGCGGAAGCGTCCGGCTTCCTGTCCACCTCCACCTTCTACAGCAGCTTCAAGAAGGTGGAAGGGACCACGCCTGCGGCGTGGCGGCAGGCCCAGTCGCGCTTGGCGGCCGACTCCTGAAACGTGTTTGGTGAGTCCGCAAACACGCTTCAGTAGATTGATTCGTAAAGGAATTCCGCAGACTTCGGGGCACCCATCCTGCGGAGTCTCTTCATGTCAGTAACGCGTTCCAAGCCGGCCACTGCCGGTGTGATGTCGCTGCCAGCACGCCTCATCCGATGGTTCGCCGTGGCCAGCCTGGCGCTGTGTTTCGGCGGGCTTGCGCATGCCGATCCAGGCGCGGATCAGCGTGAGATCTCCGCAGTCATCCAGGACTATCTGCGCGGCAGTTCCTACAACCAGCGCGATCGGCTCAGTCGGGCCTTCCATCCCGATGCGCGGCTGTACCTGAGCCAGGGCACGGACGGCATGCGCGAGGTGGGCATCGCCGAATACACCAGCTGGTTCGGCAAGGAGCCGGGGCTGTTCAATGGCCGTGTCGGTCGCCTGCTCGGTATCGAGATCGAAGGCAATATCGCCACCGCCAAGGCGGAGATTCTGGTCAGCAAGGATCAGGCGCGCTTCGTCGATCTGTTCCTGCTGAAGAAGCTGGAAGGGCGCTGGCTGATCATCAGCAAGACCGCCACCCGCGAAACCGCACCCGCCCATGGCCGCCAGGTGCTGCTGGCGGTGTCCAATGTGGACACCATGCCCGGCACTCGCCTGAGTGCGGGCAATAGCTTCTTGGAGCTGATCCATGCCTATGCGGACTTCCGTAAGGCCGGCTACGGTGTGCAGTTTGTCAGCCCGGAAGGCGGCGCCGTGCCGCTGGCTTACATCGACACCAGCAACCCCGAGCACAAGGCCAGCATCTACGACGCCGACCTGATGTGGGCGCTGTCCAATACGCGCCGGCCCGACGAGGTGACCGCCAGCGATTATGCCGCGCTGATGTATATCGGCGGCAGTGCTGCGATGTATGGCGTTGCCGAGCATCCAGGCATGCAATGGTTGGCGGTGCGCATCTATGAGCAGCGGGGCGGCATCGTCTCGGCGGTCTGCCACGGCAGCGCAGGGCTGGTGAACCTGACCCTGTCCGATGGCTCCGCGCTGGTCAGCGGAAAGCGTGTCACCGGCTATCCAGACGCCTACGAGGACATAAGCGCGGCGTACTACAAGACCTTCCCGTTCTCGATCGAGCAACGCCTGCGCGGGAGCAAAGGCCAGTTCAGCTACGGCGCACGCGGCACATCGCATGTGGAAGTTGATGGTCGGCTCATCACTGGCATGAACTGGGAATCCACCCGTGGTGTGGTGGCAGCGATCATCCAGCGCTTGGAGGCTGATAGTGCTGCGCTACAGAACGAAACCCAAGCGGGTGGTTGAGTAACTGTAGCCAAGCCGGAGTGCCCGTTGCTGGATGGGAGCGGGCAGGATCGATGACCATTCCGGATGAAGGCAGTTCCAGCCCATCGCTTGCTGCACATCCGGCATCCATAACCTGCTCGCAAGTCTTGTGGTGAATGCGAAGCGTCTGAACTAGGATTGCGCTTCAAGTCGAACAAGGCAGTTGACTATGCATCGCTTGGCCTTTCTGCTTTCTATTGCGTTCTTCAGCGGCTGTGCCCAGGCGGATACGGCTTGGCGGGGCACCAGCACCCAGTCGCTGGTCAGCGGCTCAGGCGATATATCAAATGCCGGCGGCGCAGCAGTGACCTTGTCCGCCGAGTCGACGGGTGCAAATCAGTTCGTCGGTGCCATCACCACAATTGACGCGGCGGCCTTTCAAGGGCGGGAAGTAGTTCTCACCGGCACGCTTCTGGTCAAAAGCGGCACCGGCAACGCTGCGCTCTGGGTCCGCGCGGACGGCCCCGAAGAGCCGTTGGCCTTCGCAAGCACGGGTGACCAGCCTGTGCGCCTCAATGAGGGTTCCCAAGCGAGAGAGGCCCGGCTTTACATTCCGTCTGGGGCGACCAGTCTCAAGCTTGGGGTGACACTTTCGAGTGCTGGGCGTGTAGATGTGGAGCACCTCACGCTCAAAGCCGAGAGTGCAGCCCAGAGCAGCGTGTCTGCTTATGACATGCTCGATAACGCCATTTCCATCATTCGCGCGAACGCGCTGAACGCAAACCGTGTGGATTGGGCGTCCGAGCAGAAGTCACTTCTTACCCCAGACTTGAAGAAGCTTCCCGCACAGGAGGCGTACAGCAGGATCCAGACGGTTTTGACTGCGCTTGCAGACCGACATAGCTCCGTGCAGGCGCCCAGTGCCGTTTCGACCTATCGCGCAGGTGCAGTCGCGACGCAGGCCATGGAAGCCAGGCCAATGCAGGACATCGGCTATCTGTTGGTGCCGGGCCTGCGCGGCTCTGATCCCAAGGCCGGGGATATCTTCAGCACCGAACTTTGTGAGCACATCGCAGGCTTGGCAAGGACGGCGAGCAAGGGCTGGATCATCGACCTTCGTGACAATACGGGGGGCAATATGTGGCCGATGATCAAGGGGCTGAGGCCACTGTTGGGTGACGCCGATCTTGGTGCATTCAGGGACCGCAATGGTGTAGCAACGGCGTGGCGCGCCCAGCCTTCCAAGGGGTGCGATGTCGATCTTTCCCACAGCCGCGTCGCGGTGCTTCTGGGTCCCAGGACGGCAAGCTCCGGCGAGGCGGTGGCTGTTGCCTTCCAAGGCCGCCCTATCACCAGCTTCTTCGGGCAGCCAACGGCGGGACTCTCGACGGCCAACCAGTCGTTTGCGCTTCCCGACGGAGGCGCTATTGCATTGACGACAGCGGTATTTCTCGACCGTACGGGAGTTGCGTATCTGCAAGGTATTCAGCCGGAAAATCCCGTGCCCCGCGAACAAGATGCAGTTGCAGCAGCGGCAGCATGGTTGCGCTCGCAGCCTTGATGGTGTGCTGCCGGCTGGAGCACGAAACCGGGGTCAGAGTCGAATTGTTCGAACTCGGTTTCCGATGCTCCCCTCGCAGGGCCATGGCCTGACGTCGTGAGCAAGCAGAAACCTCGAGCCTTCAGTTGACAGCTGGAGGTGACGCCGTGCTGCTCATTGGCGCATAGAGGCCGTCATAGCCGGGTATCACTCCAACTGCTGGCAGGTAACCCCGCTTGTCGCCAACGTGCCGATTGCCCGCGATCGAGGTGACACCGCATTCCGGCACACAGACCCAGGCTGTGCCGGCCGGCCCGCGCACATAGAGGCTGTGTGGGTTCAGGTCGGACAGCAGGTATCCGGCTGGCTCATAGTCGGGTGCCGACTGTCTGCCCTTTTCGCGACTGGCATGGACGTTCCCCAGCAGCGCAATCACTGCGGGCACGGCGTTGTGTGCTGCCCTGATGCGCGTGGCCATGCCGGCGTCCCGCGATCCTGGCATGCTATCGTCGATGGCCAGCACGCTGATTCGTGCGCCTTCCGCAAGCAGTG
Source organism: Stenotrophomonas sp. STEN038 (assembly GCF_056759895.1). Classification (NCBI taxonomy): domain Bacteria; kingdom Pseudomonadati; phylum Pseudomonadota; class Gammaproteobacteria; order Lysobacterales; family Lysobacteraceae; genus Stenotrophomonas; species Stenotrophomonas sp. STEN038. The sequence goes on along the minus strand of NZ_JBRRDW010000024.1, from coordinate 52,791 downwards.
TTCGCAGCCGGTGCAACAGTTTCAGCATGGCCGCGCTGGATCGCCCGTCCTGGGGCTGGCGTGTCCAAAATTGGCTGCCTAGAAGTGCCGCCTGGTCCGCATCGGAACCCTTGCTTGCCAGGAAGTTGTCCAGGCTTGTCTGCTCTTCGATTGGAATCTCCAGCGCGACTACCACTGGATTTCCTGACGTTGCGCTGGCGCAGGCCAGGTCGCCAATCAGTGCTGGCGCCTCGTTGGTGCCATGGACCTCACCTACGAGCAGCAGGCCCGCAGAGGGCATGTTCAGAGGCCAGCTGCAGTTGGTGTTCTCATTGGCTGAAGCAACGTCATTTGCGAATGCACCTGACGCCAGCAGCAGAAGTGGAAGGAGTGACTTCATGTCGAGACCCTTTGTCGAGATGCATCCGTGGCACGCCGTCACTGTATACGGTTGCGGCCGACTGCCGTCTTTGTGGAACAGGCAAGGGACGTATGATGCAGGACTTGGTTTTCCTTCGCTTGATCGCTCGGCATCCCCATGACCAAACTGCTCATGACAAGAATCGATGTGCCCGGCTGGGCACGTCCGTTTGCAATGGATATCGATGCGGAGTTCGGCGCGCGGCTCCATCAGGCCGATTCTCAGATGGCTGAGATCCATGCCGCTGCTCATCAGCTGGTCCAGCGTTACGTTGACGAGGTGGCGGACGACATGCTGTTCCCCGACAAGGGGAGAATGACCGGGGATTACTACGTTTCCGAGCTGCGTTGTGACGTTTCGAAGACTGATTCTTTCCAGGAGGCTGGAGCGCACCGGCTAAGCCTGTTTGTGCGATGTCTGGAACATCCCTTCGTGCAACAGCAAACAGATCTCGACTACCTCGGGCTGGAGGTGCATTTCCTCTGGAACGAGGAAAGCACAAGGTTCGAAGCTACCGGCGATATCGATTCAAGTTCGATCTGAGCAGGCCGGTGCTAAGTGACCATCTGATTTGAACTGCCACGCTGAAAGCAACGTCACCAGCGAGAATCGCGCTAAAAAGTGGAATCAGGTGATTGCAGGTCCCGTGCCCCTGCATCTCGGGAAATTGCTGCAGCCCAGGAAGCGTTGCCCCGTGCTTCTATTGACCCGCTGCACCAATGCGCCTCCGCAACGAGGGCAGGGCGCGGCATCTGGCGCTGGATGTTCCGGTGCGGCCAGCGTTGGTTCCATACGCTGATTGATTGGCACGGGTGCATCTTCCACTGTCTTCAACGACTGGATCATTGCCAGCAGTTGTTCGCCGCCGATCAGTTCGATGGGCTTGTCGCGCGCGAAGGTCTCCGCATCCGCAGTGAATGTGCCGATACAGACAATTTTGACGGCCTGCGCTTGATGATGTGCTAGAAGCCCTGCCATCTCGCGCACCACGCTGACGCCTACCTGTTGGCGCTTCCACTGTTTGCATTGCACCAGCGTGCGTTGGCCATCCTTGCGCAGGATGAGGTCGATGCCGCCATCGGGGCCACCCAGCCCGGTTTCTTCCACCGCATAGCCCTGGCGGCGGAATGCTTCGCCTACCAGTTGCTCGAACTGGCGCCAGCCGCCGGCCGCCAGGCTTTCGAGTGTGGTACGCGTGTCCAGGAAGCGGCGGCGTTTGCGGGCATTGAGGTAGGAAGCCAGGGCGGCGATCCAGCAGATGCCGAGCAGCATCCATGCCAGCAGTGCGAAGACAGGACTGGATTGTTGGCCAAAGGCTTGCGCCAACATGCCGCCTTGAAGGGACAGGAACCACTGGATGCCGTAACGCACCAGGATGAAGCCGATGATCCCTGCGAGGATGCCTATCGGCCACGGCATGAATGCCAATGCGCCGATAGGAGATTGTTTTGTTCTGCGTCCCATGCGAACCCCTTGTTCCAGAGGGCAACTTAGCGCTTGGGTGGGGTGTTGTCAGCAGGTGGGGGATTTGTGGGAGATGCGGTGCAAGGCGCGAAGCTTGTTGTGTTGGGTGTTTGGCAGCGGGTTGTGCTGACGGCTTTCCTGCTTCGCGGCTTACGCCGCTCCTACAAATGCGGCGGAGCGTTATCGGACTGGCAACGCTATCGGGCGTAGCGGGGCTGCGTCGCCGCCGCGGATCTTCAGTGGGCCGCCGATGAAAGCGAACTCGTAGACCTTGTCGCGGGCCAGTTCGTCCAGCGCGATCAGCTCGATGATCGGTGCGCCTTGCTGGGCCAGCAGGTAGGTGTGCAGCGGGACGTAGTCGTCGGCCACTTCCGAGGGGAAGGTCTCGAAGCTGAGGTTGTCGGCGCCTACGATCATCGCGCCGCCGTCCTCGACCAGGAAGCGTGCGGCATCCAGGCCCATGCCCGGCGGGTTGGCCATGTAGGCCTTGGGTTGGTTGAACAGCTGCATGCGCCCGGTGCGGATCAGCACGATGTCGCCTTGCTGCAGGCTGACCTTCTGCCGGCGCAGTGCATCCTGCAGGTCCTGGCGGGTGACGCGGTAGCTGTCTGGCAGCATGTCCACGCCCTTGGCGCCGGCGACGTCGATCAGGATGCCGCGGGCAACCAGCGGTGGGAACTTCTCGATGCCGGTGACCTTCCAGCCGCGATCACCGAGGTGTTTGCTGGCCTCGAAACCGTTCCAGATCTTGTCATGGATGCCGAAGTGATTGAGCGCGTCGATATGCGTGCCGGTGTGGCTGTACATCGAGAACGCGGTGCCGGTGTAGCTGCGGGTGATGTTCATTGTCTCGCCCACGCCCATCGGGTCATCGATCACCGTGCCCTGCGGCGTGTGGGTCATCCAGAACTGGTAATGCGGATCGCCTGCGTCCTGCCAGCTCGGCATGCCGACGTAGTAATCGGTGGCCAGGTCGTAGACCTTGCCGCCATTTACCCGCGACAGGATCGCCGCCCGTGATGCATCGGTGATCAGGTTGAGCCGGCCGATCTCGTCGTTCGGGCCCCAGGGGCTGACGCCGACCTGCTGGCCGGAGGGGAGTGGCTCGGGCGTGGCTGAAGGGTGGGCCGCCGAGGGCAGTGCGGTGGCGGCCAGCAGCAGGCCGAGTGCAGTAGTGAGTTTGCGGATATTCATCGGGTAAAGCTCTGTGCGGGGAACGACGCGATGGCGTCGCAACAGGCACGCGGTGGCGTGCACGGGTCTCTGTTTTGCAGCAGGGCCGCCGCGCGCAATGCGTCGGCCGTCGGTTGCGTTGCTGGTAAGGGCAGCGCGCCGACATCAGGCCCGGCTCAGCGGGAGAACGCAGCTTAGGTAGCTGCCGCAGCGCGAAACAGCGGCTGCCGGGCAGCTCAGTATTCGCTGGGCGTCAGCAATCCAGCCCGGCGCAGCGCGGCAGGGCGTCGTGCAGAAAGTCGATGAAGGCGCGGACCTTGGGCTGCAGGTGGCGCTGGGTCGGGTAGACCGCGTAGACGATGCGCCGCGGGTAGTGATGATCCGGCAGCACCTGCTGCAGCTGGCCGCTGGCCAGGGCGGGCGCGGCCAGGAAGGAAGGCAGCGCGCCGATGCCGGTGCCGGCCACCAGCAACTCGCGCAGCAGCAGGCTGTTGTTGGCGCTGACGCGGGTCGGCTGGGTTACCGTCACCTGCCCATCGGGGCCGTGCAGCGGCCAGCTGCCGGGCGAATCGGACAGGCTGTAGGCCAGCAATGCGTGCTCGCCCAGCTGCGCAACCGTGGTCGGCACTGGATGCTGTTGAAGATAGGCGGGCGCAGCGCACAGCACCTGTTGCAAGGAGGCCAGGCGGCGTGCGACCAGGCTGGAGTCGTGCAACTCGGCGCGTATCCGCAGCGAGACATCGAAGCCTTCGCCGACGGCATCCACCACCCGGTCTTCCATCACCAGGTCCAATGCCAGCTGCGGATGCTCGGCCAGGAATCGTGGCAGCAGTGGCGACAGCGTGCTCAACGCGAACGACAGTGGTGCATTGATCCGCAGCCGTCCGCTGATCTCGCCGCTTTGCTGGGCGATGCCGCGTTCCAGCGCATCCAGCTCATCGAGCAGGCGGCAGCACTCCAGATAATAGGCCTGGCCGGTATCGGTCAGGCTCATGCTGCGGGTGGTCCGCTGCAGCAGCACCACGCCCAGATGCGCTTCCAGTGCACGCAGCTGCTTGCTCAAGCCTGCCGCCGACATGCCAAGGTCCTCGGCCGCACGCGCCAGGCTGGCACGCTCGACAATCCGCCGGAAGGCACGCATCAGGTTGAAGGAATCCACGGCAAGCCTCACGACAGAACGCGCACAGGGTAAAGAAAACCGGGGTCAGAGTCAGGTTCTTGTAACTGCCATGAAGAATGCGGCGCGATGCTGCGTCCCTATTTGGTTCATCGCCGTTGCGGGGGCGTCGCTGGACCGAGAGTTAGATGCACGCGCTTCTCCGCTCCAGCCGTGTATAAGCCGTAGGCTCTCCCGACATCGGTGTCCCGGCTGCCGTGCTTCGGGGGCCATCTCCGGTGGCAAGCATCAAGGAGTCTTTATGACGGTCAAGCGCATGGACAACGTGGGTATCGTGGTCGAGAACCTGGATGCCGTCATTGAGTTCTTCGTTGAACTGGGACTTGTGCTTGAGGGGCGCATGCCAATCGAAGGTGAATGGGCTGGCCGCGTTACCGGCCTACGCGACCAGCGTGTCGAGATCGCAATGATGCGTACGCCCGATGGCCACAGCAGGCTGGAGCTCTCCAGGTTCGATGCCCCGGCGATTGCATCCGATCACCGTGCAGCACCGGTGAATTCCCTGGGCTACCTGCGCGTCATGTTCGCGGTGGAGGACATCGATGACACGCTTGAGCGGCTCAAGAAGCTGGGGGCGTCGGTGGTTGATGACGTGGTCAACTACGAGAACACCTATCGACTGTGCTACATCCGTGGTGTTGAGGGCATCCTGATCGGGCTTGCCCAGGAGCTGGGGCAACGGGTAGCCGAGTGAGCGTCGTGTGTTGGTGGCAGGGGCCTGCGTCTTCCAGTTCGTGTCAGCAATCACCAGGCTCCAGCTCATCAGGCAACGACGACCTCCCGCCGAACGAAGCAACCGTTTAGCCGGGGTGATATGGCCGCGCCGTTTGCTTGACGGCGGGTTTGAGCGCTGTGACTATCCGCCTGTTCATCATGGCTACCAAGGTTCCACCATGTCTGGCTTGCTCGGCGGGTTGATTGAAGGCGTTGTGGATGTTGTTACAGATATCTGGCTGTTGCGCAGGCAGCGCTCGGGCAGAGGTCGCCCGGCAAACTCCGTTGCCAAGGATGCGACGGATATCGTGGAGTTCAATCTGTGGGCGCTATTGTTCTCCGCCATCGCATTGGCCTGCTTTTCGGCGATGTTCTTTGTCATGAAGCTACCGCTGTGGATCAGCCTGGCACCGGTGGCTGCGGTGATTGCCTATCTCCTATGCCGCTGGTTTGTGCTGGTGCGCGCTGAGTAGTGCGCGTACAAAGCAGATCAGCGACGGTTGGGCGTGGAGTTTTCCGTCCGGTCAGCCGTTGGATGCTGCGTCTGATCATGGCGAGCAGCAGCTCGCGGAGAGTGGGATGTTGCGGTTCCTTGATCCATGGAATGCAGCATGTCGTCTTTCCTGTTGAGCGGTTTGAATCCCGCATTGTTCGCCGATCTTTTCCAGCTTGATGATGCTGCGCTTGCTGCGCGGCAGATTGCCCGCGTCACTGCTACCGAGGCTTCAGGATTTCCCTGCCGGGTCAGCCTCGCTGATGCGATGGTCGGAGAGGAACTGTTGCTGCTTTCCTTTCAGCACCAGGCAGCGGATTCGCCGTACCGGGCGAGTGGGCCGATTTTTGTCCGGCGCGGTGTGGCCCGGGCGGAACTGCAGGTCAACGAGGTGCCATCGCTGGTGCAGCGTCGGCTGATGTCATTGCGGGCGTACAGCGTGGAGGATCGGATCACGTTTGCCGAGGTCTGCGATGGAAGAGATGTTGGCGAGTGGCTGCAAGGCGCGTTCGATGATGCTGCTGTGGCTTATATGCATCTGCATTTTGCTCGCTATGGTTGCTTTGCGTGCCGGGCGGACCGGGTATCGTGAACCTCGCCGTTGTTTGTAGGAGCGGCGTAAGCCGCGAAGCAGATGGTCCGTCAGGTTGCGGGTGTTTGCGCGCTCCGTAGGTGCGGTGGCTTTGCGGCTTACGCCGCTCCCACAATGGGGTCGGTGGGGTTGTGGGGAAGGCTTCTGCCGAGCATGGCTCGGCACTACAGGGCGGGGTTTTGCGAATAGACTGAAGCTACGAATATGGAGATTCCGTTATGAGCTTTGGATCTGGGCACGAGGCTGGTGGTTCTGCCGGCGCGCAGGAAAGCCGTTGTGCATGTTTGTTGCTGCTGGATACATCGGAAGTGATGGGGCGGCAGCGCATCGATCTGCTCAACGCTGGGCTGATGCAGTTCAAGCAGGCCTTGTACGCTGATCCTGAGGCGGCCAAGCGCGTTGATATAGCCATTGTCACTTACGGCCCGGTACGGACAGCCTCTGATTTCGTGGCCGCCGAGAGTTTCTATCCGCCGTTCCTTGTCAGTACTGTTGATGCCCCGCTTGGGGCAGCGATCGAACAGGGTCTGGAACTGATTCGCCAGCGCAAGGATGCGTATACAAGCAGAGGCCTCACTTATTACCGACCGTGGGTGTTCCTGATCGGCGCGGGTGCGCCCAGTGATAGCGTCAAGCGCGCAGCTGAGCTGGTGAGGGAAGGTGAGGCCAACAAGGACTTCCAGTTCTTCGCGGTTGCTGTGGAAGGTGCGGACATGGATGCGCTGCGACAGATCTCGGTGCGTGCGCCGCTCACGTTGAAGGGACTGCAGTTTCCGGAGCTTTTCAGCTGGTTGTCCAGTTCCATGCGCGCGGTTGTTGCTTCAGCGCCGGGCGATACGGTTCCGTTGAGCAACCCGACTTCCGCGGATGGCTGGGCGGCAAAGTAGCGCAGAGGCGGGCTTGCCCGCCTTTTTGTGGGAGCGGCGTGAGCCGCGAAGCTGAGATTGGTGAAATGACCTGTAGCCCGTAGCCGGGAGGATTTTTGGCTTCGCGGCTTACGCCGCTCCTACAAAAGCGGGGGCGGTGGGTTTGTGGGGAAGGCTTCTGCCCAGCATGGCTCGGCACTACCGCGCTGGGGTTGCTTGATTTACATCAAGGTGGGCATTGCCTTGGCGGCGCATGGTTGCTCTCCTGGCATGGAGGGTCGTGCGATGGCAAAGCCATTTCCGTTGAATCCCAAACATCCTGAGCGGATCTGCTGGGGCTGCGACAAGTATTGCGCGACCGATGCGCTGGCCTGCGGCAATGGTTCCGGCCGCACGCAGCATCCGGCGGAGCTGCAGGGCGAGGACTGGTATCTGGCGTGGGGTATCGAGCCGGAGCCGGGGCGACCGGGAAGGGCGGCGTTGGAGAAGAAGTTGTAGGACCGGTGTGAGCCGCGAAGCTGGTGGTTTGTCAGGGTGCGGGCTTTCTTGTGGTTGCAGTGGTGTTGGCTTCGCGGCTTACGCGGCTCCTGCAAGGTGATCGCTGGGGTTTTCGGGAAGGCCTCTGCCGAGCATGGCTCGGCACTACCTGTTGGGTTTTTCTGAATGGTGGCTGTCGCTGGCGGGGGGAGGCTTGATCGTGGCGGTGACCGGCCCCATTACCGGAGAACAGTATCCCGGAGGCCGTATGGACCCCAGTCAGAACCCGAATGTTTTTCATGCCACCACCATCTGCTGCGTACGTCGCGGCGAGCATGTGGCGATTGCTGGCGATGGTCAGGTCACCCTGGGTCATACGGTGATGAAGGGCAATGCGCGCAAGGTGCGCCGGCTTGGCCGCGATGGCCAGGTGCTGGCCGGTTTTGCCGGTGCGGCCGCTGATGCCTTCACCCTGTTTGAATTGTTTGAAGCCAAGCTTGAGAAGCACGGACAGTTGACCCGCGCTGCCGTGGAGCTGGCCAAGGATTGGCGTACCGATCGCCGCTACGGCAAGCTCGAAGCGCTGCTGGCCGTGGCCGACCGCGAGACCTCGCTGATCATCAGCGGTACCGGCGATGTGATCGAGCCGGAAGACGGCATCATCGCGATTGGCTCGGGCGGTTCCTACGCGCTAAGCGCGGCGCGGGCACTGCTCAAGCACACCGATCTGGATGCACGTGGCGTGGCCACCGAGGCGATCAACATCGCTGGCGGTATCTGCATCTACACCAACACCAACGTCGTGGTGGAAGAGCTCTGAGCTCTTCGGCCATCAATCGCGAGTACCCCATGAGCCACAAGATCGAAGTTTCCTCCGCCACCATGACGCCGCGCGAAATCGTGCAGGAGCTGGACCGTCATATCGTCGGCCAGCACGACGCCAAGCGTGCGGTCGCCATCGCCCTGCGCAACCGCTGGCGCCGCATGCAGCTGCCCGTCGAGCTGCGCAACGAAGTGATGCCGAAGAACATCCTGATGATCGGCCCGACCGGCGTCGGCAAGACCGAAATCGCGCGCCGCTTGGCCACGCTGGCCAATGCGCCGTTCGTCAAGGTGGAGGCTACGCGTTTCACTGAGGTCGGCTACGTCGGTAAGGACGTGGAGCAGATCATCCGTGACCTGGCTGATACCGCGGTCAAGTTGTACCGCGAGCAGGCCAAGGTGCGCGTGCGCACGCAGGCCGAAGAGAAGGCTGAAGACCGCATCCTGGATGCGCTGCTGCCGCGTCGCAGTACCGGTATTGGTTTTGATCCGGAGGCGGCACGCAATGAGCCGTCTGCTGCCGATAACGAAACCCGCATCAAGTTCCGCCGCATGCTGCGCGCTGGCGAACTGGATGAACGCGAGATCGAACTGGACGTTGCTGCCAACGTCAGCATGGACATCATGACCCCGCCGGGCATGGAAGAAATGGGCCAGCAACTGAAGTCGATGTTTGCCAATCTCGGCACCGCCAAGTCGAACAAGCGCACGCTGAGCATCAAGGCCGCGCGTCCGCTGCTGATCGAGGAAGAAGCCGGCAAGCTGGTCAACGAAGACGATATCCGCACTGCTGCGGTTGAAGCCTGTGAGCAGCATGGCATCGTTTTCATCGACGAAATCGACAAGGTTGCCAAGCGCAGCGATGCCGGTTCCTCCGGTGGCGATGTGTCACGCGAAGGCGTGCAGCGTGACCTGCTGCCGCTGGTGGAAGGCTCCAACGTGTCGACCAAGTACGGCACGGTGAAGACCGACCACATCCTGTTTATTGCTTCCGGTGCGTTCCATCTGGCCAAGCCGAGCGATCTGATTCCCGAGCTGCAGGGCCGTTTCCCGATCCGCGTGGAGTTGGGTGCGCTGAGCAAGAATGACTTCGTGCGCATTCTCACCGAGCCGAAGGCGGCGCTGACCAAGCAGTACGAGGCTTTGTTGGCGACCGAAGGCGTCAAGGTCAACTTCACTGCCGAGGCGGTGGACCGTCTGGCGGAGATTGCGTTCCAGGTCAACGAGCGTCAGGAGAACATTGGTGCGCGTCGTCTGCACACCGTGTTGGAGCGCTTGCTGGATTCGCTGAGTTATGAGGCGCCGGATCGTGATGGCGACAGTATTGCGATCGACCCGGCGTATGTGGACAAGCACCTGGGTGAGTTGGTGAAGGACCCGGATCTGAGTCGCTATATTCTGTGATTGGTGGTTTGGGTTGGTGAGAAGCGGCGGCACGTTGGTGTCGCCGTTTTTTTTGCGTGTGTTTTGGTTGTTGGCATTGCGAGTAATGCCCCTGCCGAGCATGGCTCGGCACTACGGAGGGGAGGCGGCGCGCCGGCTTTAGCCCTCCCTTTGCCGTAGGCAAGGGGAGGGTTGGGAGGGGTGCTTTGCTTCTGCGTTTGCCTTCGCGTTCGCTTGCTTCGCGGCTTATGGCCCGAGGCCACCCAGCGCCGCTCCTACAAGGTCGCTGTTGCTCTGCAAGGTTGCTCGGTAAGGCCTCTGCCGAGCATGGCTCGGCACTACCGGGCTGGCTTATTCTTCTTCTGGGTCTGGTGGTGGCAGCGGCGAAGGATCTGAGCCGGGCTCGAATACGCCGGGCTTCACGTAGTGCGCCATCAGCGCGTCCAGCATCTCCCGGCTGTCACGCTCCAGGTCGAACTGGGTCGGCTCCAGCATGGCGCTGTACAACACGCCGGTCAGGCCTGCATGGATGATGCGTGCGCTACTTGCAGTGTTCACTCCATCGCGCAGCTGGCCCAGCTCGCGCGCGCGTTCGAGGGCGCGGCGGAAAATCGCCATCTCCTCTTCGACGCTGTCGTGCTGCAGTTGCTGCATCGCCACGATTTCAGCGGACAGGTCGTTGCGCAGCATGATTTCCATCATCTCGCGCAATCGCGGATCGTTGGCCAACTCACTCAAGGACACCAGCATGGCCGAACGCAGGTCCAGGATCGGCGTGTTGCGCAGCGGCGAGTAGGTCTGGCGCAGGCGTTTGATGAACGGCACGCGCTCGCGGTTGATCATCGCTTCCAGCACTTCGGTTTTGTTCTTGAAGTGCCAATACACCGCGCCACGGGAGACGCCCGCGCGCTCGCCTATCGCCGCCAGCGAGCTGCCGGCGACGCCGTGTTCATGGAAGCAGGCCAGCGCGGCATCCAGGATGCTTTCGCGGGTGACTGCTGCCTCTTCTTTGGTCTTTCTGGCCATTGCTCTGTGCAAATGCTGGATGAAACCGACCTGAATTGTACGCGTTTACAAACATGCGTGTATGTATGTATATTTCCCCGGCTTGCTTTGCAGGATGGCCGTGATGTGTGTGGTGGTGGCGGTTGCCACGGCTGTGCCCGTAACGTATGCGGTACGGAAGGATATGCCTCGGCATACCTCAGGTTCCGCCCGATCCTCGAGCGCCACTTTTCCCCATTGAGCTCCTCTCCCATGCCTGCTATCAGTCGCTACCGTCTCGTCGCGCTTTCCCTCGCACTATCCGTCGCGCTCGTTGCCTGCAAGGGCGGCGGGGAGCAGCCGCAGCAGGGTGGGCCGGGTCAGGTCACCGTGGTCACGCTGAAGCCGGAAACGGTCACCTTGACCCGCGAACTGGCCGGCCGTGCAAATGGCTACCAGGTCGCCGAAGTGCGCCCGCAGGTCAGCGGCATTGTTGCCAAGCGCCTGTTCACCGAAGGCAGCGTGGTCAAGGCTGGCGATCCGCTGTATCAGCTGGATGACGCCGCTTACCGCGCGCAGGCCAACAGCGCCCGCGCGCAGCTGGCACGTGCCGAAGCCAGCGCCAATGCCGCCCGTCTGGCCGCACGCCGCAGCAGCGAGCTGGTCAAGTCGCGGGTGATCAGCGTGCAGGACGACGAAAACGCACAGGCCGCCTGGAAGCAGGCCGAGGCCGATGTGCTCGCCGCCCGCGCATCCCTGGATGCGGCCAACGTGACGCTGGGCTATGCCCGCATCACCGCGCCGATCAGCGGCCAGATCGGCAAGTCCTCGGTTACCCAGGGCGCGCTGGTCAGTGCCGGTCAGGCTGAGCCGCTGGCCACCATCAACCAGCTTGATCCGATCTATATCGACGTCACCCAGTCCTCGGCCGAGCTGCTGCAGCTGCGCCGCGAACTGGCCGCCGGTCGCCTGGAAGGCGCCTCGGAACTGCCGGTCGATATCGTGCTGGAAGACGGCAGCACCTTTGCCCACAAGGGCAAGCTGGAGTTCTCCGAAGTCAGCGTTGACCCGGCCACCGGCAGCTACGCCATGCGCGTGCGCGTCGAGAATCCGGATCAGGTGCTGATGCCTGGCATGTTCGTGCGTGCGGTGCTGGGCAGTGGCGTGCGCCCGAACGCTCTGCTGGTGCCGATGCAGGGCGTTGCCCGCGATCCCAAGGGCGATACCTCGGCGATGGTGGTTGATGCCGAAGGCAAGGTTGCTGTTCGCCCGGTCAAGGTCAGCCGCACCATCGGCGACAAGTGGCTGGTCGAGGACGGTCTGAAGGCTGGTGACAAGGTCATCGTCGAAGGCCTGCAGAAGATCGGCCCGGGGATGCCGGTGCAGGCCACCGAGAAGGGTGCCGAAGCCGCCAAGCCAGCCGCCGCGCCTGCCGCGGCGCCGGCTGACAAGCAGTAAGCGGAGAACTACATGGCACGCTTCTTTATCGACAGGCCCATCTTCGCGTGGGTCATCGCCATCATCATCATGCTTGCCGGCGCGCTGGCAATGCTCAAGCTGCCGATCTCGATGTATCCCGAGGTCGCGCCGCCTGCGGTGTCCATTTCCGCCAGCTACCCGGGCGCTTCGGCCAAGGTGGTCGAGGACTCGGTGACGCAGATCATCGAGCAGAACATGAAGGGTCTGGACGGCCTGATGTACTTCTCCTCCAACAGCTCCTCCAACGGCCAGGCCAGCATCACCCTGACCTTCGAGAGCGGCACCAACTCCGACATCGCCCAGGTGCAGGTGCAGAACAAGCTGCAGCTGGCGATGCCGCTGTTGCCGCAGGAAGTGCAGCGCCAAGGTATCAACGTTGCCAAGTCCAGCTCGGGCTTCCTCAACGTGCTGGGCTTCGTCTCCGAAGACGGCAGCATGGATGAGAACGACATCTCCGACTACGTCGGTTCCAACATCGTTGATCCGCTGAGCCGCGTACCGGGCGTGGGTTCGATCCAGGTGTTCGGTGGCAAGTACGCCATGCGCATCTGGCTGGACCCGACCAAGCTGCAGACCTACAAGGTCTCGGTTGACGAGGTCACCGCCGCAGTCAAGGCGCAGAACGCACAGGTCGCCGTGGGCCAGTTGGGTGGTGCACCGGCCGTCAAGGGCCAGCAGCTCAACGCCACCATCAATGCGCAGGACCGCCTGCAGACGCCGGAGCAGTTCCGCAACATCGTGGTGCGTACCGAAAGCGACGGCTCCACCTTGAAGCTGGGCGATGTTGCCCGCGTCGAGCTGGGCGCTGAAACCTACGACTTCGTCACCCGTTACAACGGCAAGCCGGCCTCCGGCCTGGCCATCACCCTGGCAACCGGCGCCAACGCGCTGGAAACCGCCGAGGGCGTCAGCAAGACCCTGGACGAACTGAAGGCCAACTTCCCGGCCGGCATGAAGGCGTTGATCCCGTACGACACCACCCCGTTCGTGCGCGTGTCGATCAAGGGCGTGGTCAAGACGCTGCTTGAGGCCATCGTGCTGGTGTTCGTGGTGATGTATCTGTTCCTGCAGAACTTCCGCGCCACCCTGATCCCGACCATCGCCGTGCCGGTGGTGTTGCTGGGTACCTTCGGCATCCTCGCGGTGCTGGGTTTCTCCATCAACATGCTGACCATGTTCGCGATGGTGCTGGCGATCGGCCTATTGGTCGATGACGCCATCGTGGTGGTGGAGAACGTCGAGCGCATCATGTCCGAGGAAGGACTGTCGCCGCTGGAAGCCACCCGCAAGTCGATGAGCCAGATCACCGGCGCGCTGGTCGGCATCGGCCTGGTGCTGTCGGCGGTGTTCGTGCCGATGGCCTTCATGAGCGGCTCCACCGGCGTCATCTACCGGCAGTTCTCGGCGACGATCGTGTCGGCGATGGCCTTGTCGGTGCTGGTCGCCATCGTGCTGACCCCGGCACTGTGCGCCACCATGCTCAAGCCGCTGAAGAAGGGCGAGCACCACGTTGCCCACAAGGGCATCTCGGGTCGCTTCTTCAACTGGTTCAACAACAGCTTCGACCGCACCAGTGGTACTTACCAGCGTGGTGTGCGCGGCATCCTCAATCGCCCGGGCCGTTTCATGGCGGTGTTCCTGGCGTTGGCGGTGGTGATGGGCCTGCTGTTCGTTCGCCTGCCCAGCTCGTTCCTGCCCAATGAAGACCAGGGCATCCTGATGGCGCTGGTCAATGCACCGGTCGGCGCTACCCAGGAACGTACCCTGGAGTCGATCTACAAGCTGGAAGACCACTTCCTGAAGAACGAGAAGGACGCGGTTGAATCGGTGTTCTCGGTGCAGGGCTTCAGCTTCTCGGGCATGGGCCAGAACTCGGGCATGGCCTTCGTCAAGCTCAAGGACTGGAGCGAGCGTAGTGCCGACCAGGGCGTCGGGCCGATCACCGGGCGCGCGATGGCGGCGCTTGGCCAGATCAAGGACGCCTTCATCTTCGCCTTCCCGCCGCCGGCCATGCCGGAGCTGGGTATCGCCTCGGGTTACACCTTCTTCCTGAAGGACAACAGCGGCGCTGGCCATGATGCGCTGGTCAATGCACGCAACCAGTTGCTGGGCATGGCCGGTGAAAGCAAGCTGCTGGCCAACGTCCGCCCGAACGGTTTGGACGACACCCCGCAGCTGCGTCTGGATATCGACGTTGCCAAGGCCGGTGCGCACGGTCTGTCGCTGGACACCATCAACAGCACGCTGGCCACCGCCTGGGGTTCGAGCTACGTCGATGACTTCATCGACCGTGGCCGCGTCAAGCGCGTCTATGTGCAGGCCGATGACGGCTTCCGCATGAACCCGGAAGACTTCAACCTGTGGACGGTGAAGAACACCTCCGGCGAGATGGTGCCGTTCTCGGCCTTCGCAAGCCAGCGTTGGGATTACGGCTCGCCGCGTCTGGAGCGTTACAACGGTGTCTCCGCACTGGAAATCCAGGGCGAAGCCGCACCGGGCGTGGCCTCGGGCGACGCCATGCTGGAAGTGGAAAAGCTGGCCAAGCAATTGCCGGCTGGTTTCAGCATCGAGTGGACGGCCGTGTCCTACCAGGAACGCGAGGCCGGTTCGCAGACGCCGCTGCTGTACACGCTGTCGCTGCTGATCGTGTTCCTGTGCTTGGCTGCGCTGTATGAAAGCTGGAGCGTGCCGACCGCGGTGCTGATGGTTGCCCCGCTGGGTATTCTCGGTGCGGTGCTGGCCAACACCATGCGCGGCATGGAGCGTGACGTGTACTTCCAGGTGGCGATGTTGACCACCGTGGGTTTGACCTCGAAGAACGCGATCCTGATCGTCGAGTTCGCCAAGGAGCATCTGGAGAAGGGCGCGGGCGTGATCGAAGCGACCATGCATGCGGTCCGCGACCGTCTGCGTCCGATCATCATGACCTCGCTGGCCTTCGGCCTGGGCGTGTTGCCGCTGGCGATCGCCTCCGGCGCGGGTTCGGGTGCACAGCGCGCCATCGGTACCGGCGTGCTGGGCGGCATGGTGGTTGGCACCTTGCTCGGCCTGTTCTTCATCCCGCTGTTCTTCGTGGTGGTGCAGCGCTTGTTCAACCGCAAGCAGCTGGCCAAGAACGGCGACCTGCCGCAGCCGTAACGGGGCAGGGGTGTTGCAAGCAAAAGGCGCCGAAAGGCGCCTTTTGTTTTTAGCCCCTCTCCCGCTTGCGGGGTGAAAGAGGGGCGTTTACAAACCATCGGTTTGTGCCCCTGTTGAACGAACTTGCGCCAGCGCAAGGGCCGGGGCGCGGAGCGGGGGTTGGGGTGAGGGCAGCTCCGGGCCTGGAAAGCCCAAAAGCCAACCCCTCCCCAACCCTCCCCTTTGCTGCGCAAAAGGGAGGGGCAGAAAGCGCTCGGCCAGGGAGCGGCGTAGTGCCGAGCCATGCTCGGCAGGGGCTTTCCCGACAAACACAAACGGCGTAAGCAGCGCAGCCAGTGATTCATCAAGTGGCATGCATGCCGGTTATTCCAGCGTTGCGAGCTTCGCGGCTTACGCCGCTCCTACAAAACCGGTGCGGCGTCGGTAAGGCCCCTGCCGAGCATGGCTCGGCACTACCGAAATCGGAGCAAAAAAAAACCGGGCCAGGCCCGGTTTTTCTATGCTTCGGTAACCGCCAGCTCCAGTAACTGAGCCTTCTCAACCGCGCCCAGACGTTGGGCAAATACCGCAAGGCGGTTGCAGAGCTCGGCCTGATGTTCCGGATATGCCGCCACCAGTTCACGTTGAACCTGTTGGTAGGCATCCCAGAACGGGGCCGAGCAGCGATGTTGTGCGTACTGCTGTCGCAATTGCTCCCCAGCACGCTGGAGGGATTGGCGACTGCTGTGTTGGATGGGCGTTGTATACATCGCTTCACCTCGATGGCAGTGCCCCTGTACCCCGAGCATACCGCTGTTTTTCTTACGATCTGGCTACAGCGTCTAATTTACTGATGAGATTAATGGGGGTTTGTTCAGATAACGTCACGTTATTCGCCGATATCTTCATTCCAGACGTCCGGGTTCTCGGCGATATAGCGGCCCATCATCTCGATGCAGCTGGCGTCATTCAGGTCGATGACGTTCACCCCGTTCTCGCGCAGCCAGTCGATGCCGCCGGGGAAGCTGACCGATTCACCCACCACCACGGTGCCGATATTGAACTGGCGTACCAGCCCGCTGCAGTACCAGCATGGGGCCAGGGTGGTGACCATGATGGTGTTGCGGTAGCCGCGCTGGCGGCCGGCCTTGCGGAAGGCGTCGGTTTCGCCGTGGATGGACGGGTCGCCTTCCTGGATGCGGCGGTTGTGGCCGCAGCCGAGCAGGCGGCCATCGTTGTGGTACAGCGCTGCGCCAATCGGAATGCCGCCTTCGGCCAGGCCTTGGCGGGCCTCGGCGATGGCGGTTTCAAGCAGGGCGCGGTAGTCCGGGGTGGTGATCATGCAAGGTCCTTGTAGTGCTGTGGCGATCATCATAGCGGCCGGATTCAGCCTGCTGGCGCCGCAATCGGGCTGTCGGTGCGATAATCAGCGGCATGAGCGAATCCCCCTACAAGACCGGCACCACCCACTTCGGCTTCCGCGATGTACCGGCCAAGGACAAGCAGAAGCTTGTCGGCCAGGTGTTCACTTCCGTGGCCGACAACTACGATGTGATGAACGACCTGATGAGCCTGGGTATTCATCGGCTGTGGAAGCGCTACTTCGTAGCCACCGCGCAGGTGAAGCCGGGTGACCGCGTACTGGATCTGGCCGGCGGTACCGGTGATATCGCGGTGCTGCTGAAGGAGCGCATCGGCGCCGAAGGCAGCGTGGTGCTGGGTGACATCAACGCCGGCATGCTGTCGGTGGGTCGCGACCGTCTGACCAACCGCGGCCAGGTCTCGGGCTTCGAGTGGGTGCAGCTCAATGCAGAGGCGCTGCCGTTCCCGGACCAGAGCTTCGATCTGGTGACGATCTCCTTCGGCCTGCGCAACGTGACCGACAAGGAAGCCGCGCTGCGCGAGATGTACCGCGTGCTGAAGGTAGGCGGGCAGGCGCGCGTGCTGGAGTTCTCGGAAGTGACGGTGGACTGGTTCAAGCCGATCTACGATTTCCACTCGTTCAAGGTGCTGCCGAAGCTGGGCAAGCTGTTTGCGCGTGGTGATGCCGACAGCTATCAGTATCTGGCCGAAAGCATCCGCAAGCACCCGCCGCAGGAAGAGCTGAAGGAGATGATGACGGAGGCCGGGTTTGGCCGCTGCCATTACAAGAACCTGAGTGCGGGTATTGTGTCGATCCACTCCGGTTACAAGCTTTGAGGCTTGGATGCTGGGTGGGTTGAGGAAAAGGCGGCCATTGGCCGCCTTTTTTTGTAGGTGGGATTTTGGTTTTTGGTTTTGCCTTTGCCTTTGCTGGTGAAGCCCCTGCCGAGCGTGGCTCGGCACTACATGGGCTGGTTGGGCTTGTTTTTGCGTTAGCCCTTCTCCCGCTTGCGGGAGAAGGGTTGGGATGAGGGGCGCTTTTGATCTTGCTGGTAAAGCCCCTGCCGAGCATGGCTCGGCACTACCGTGGCCCGAGAGCGGGAGCTGATTCACGCATTCCGGCAGCTTCCGCAAAGCCTGCGGAGAGTCGCTTGCAGCACTGCCGCATCCGCCACGGCCTTTCAGGTTTAAAATCACAGGTTGTTCCCTGAACCGGTTCCAGATCAATGCGTTCTTCGTTCCTGATGCTGCCCCTGGCCGTGGCGCTCGTCGCCGGCTGTGCCAAAGAACCCGCAGCCCCCACCGTCGACCCCGTCGCCCAGAAGCCCGCCGCCGCCGTGAATACCGTCAGCCGCAGCCACGATGAAAGCTCCTACGCTGAACCCGAAAAGGTCGTCATCAAGGACGTGGCGCTGGATCTGAAGGTCGATTTCGACGCCAAGCAGATCGGTGGCACCGCCACCTATACGCTGGAGTGGAAGGACAAGGCTGCCAAGCAGCTGCTGCTCGATACCCGCGAACTGACCGTTGAAAAGGTCGAGGCCCTCGCCGCCGATGGCGCTGCTACCCCGCTGCAGTTCGTGCTGGCGCCGGCCGACAAGGTGTTCGGTAGCAAGCTGAGCATCGAAACCCCGGCCCAGCCGACCTCGGTGCGCATCACCTACCACACCGCGCCGACCGCCTCCGGCCTGCAGTGGCTGGAGCCGTCCATGACCGAGGGCAAGAAGCTGCCCTTCATGTTCAGCCAGTCGCAGGCGATCCACGCCCGTTCCTGGGTGCCGTTGCAGGACACCCCGAGCGTCCGCTTCACCTATAGCGCGCATGTCACCAGCCGCCCGGACGTGATGGTGCTGATGAGCGCCGACAACGATCCGAAGGCTGCACGCGATGGCGATTACGCCTTCAAGATGCCGCAGCCGATCCCGTCCTACCTGCTGGCCATTGCGGCCGGTGACCTGGTGTTCGAGCCGATCTCCGAGCGCTCCGGCGTGTGGGCCGAGCCGACCATGGTCAACAAGGCCGTCAAGGAATTCGAAGACACCGAGAAGATGATCGGTGCCGCCGAGAACCTGTACGGCGAATACCGTTGGGGCCGTTACGACATGCTGGTGCTTCCGCCGTCGTTCCCGTTCGGTGGCATGGAAAACCCGCGCCTGACCTTCGCTACCCCGACCGTCATCGTTGGCGACAAGTCGCTGGTGTCGCTGGTCGCGCACGAACTGGCGCATAGCTGGTCCGGCAACCTGGTGACCAACGCCAGCTGGAAGGACATCTGGCTCAACGAAGGTTTCACCACCTACGTGCAGGGCCGCATCACCGAGGCGCTGTATGGCGCCGAGATGGCCGAGATGGAGCGCGAGATCGACCAGACCGATCTGCTCAACGAAGTGAAGGACATGAGCCCGGCCGACCAGGCGCTGGCCTTGCCGCCGCTCAACGAGCGTGACCCGGACGATGCGCTGAGCCAGGTGGCTTACGTCAAGGGCGCGTGGTTCCTGCAGTTCCTGGAGCAGCGTTTTGGTCGTGCGGTGTTTGATCCGTTCCTGCGTGGCTGGTTCGACGACCATGCCTTCCAGAGCGCCAACACCGACCAGTTCGTCGAGTACATGAAGAAGAACCTGCTGCCGAAGAATCCGACGGCGGTAACCGATGCCGAACTGAAGGCATGGCTGGAAGAGCCGGGCATTCCGGCGTTCGCCAGCAAGGCCCGTTCGCGTAACTTCGCCGTGGTCGACACCGCACGCATCGCTTTCCTGGGTAGCGACTCGCTGCCGAACAGCCAGGTGACCCGCGAGTGGAACACCCAGGAATGGGTGCGCTTCATCGATGGCATGGGCGAGAAGCTGCCGGTCGAGAAGCTGGCGCAACTGGACAAGGGTTACCACTTCACCGGTACCCCGAACGGCGAAATCGCGATGCGTTGGTACCCGCTGGCAATCCGCAGCGGTTACACCGATGCACAGGCTGCTGCCGGCGAGTTCATCCAGAAGGTCGGCCGCCGCAAGCTGGTGCTGCCGATCTACGCTGAACTGCTGAAGACGCCGGAAGGTCTGGCCTTCGCCAAGGAAGTATTCGCCAAGGCCAAGCCGGGCTACCACCCGATCACCACCGCCTCGGTGGAGGCGATGATCGCCAAGGCTGAAGCTGCACCGAAACAGTAATCGGCGTCAGCCGGCTTCAACACAAACGGCGAGCTTCGGCTCGCCGTTTGTTTTTGCGTGGTCCCATATCTGCAGGTCTTTGCAGCCAGGGTAGGCGCAGCGCACCCTGCGCCCTTCGCGCGGAGCTTTTTTGTAGAGCCGAGCCATGCTCGGCTGGGCGTAACCGGTAAGGTCTCTGCCGATTTTGTAGAGCCGAGCTATGCTCGGCTGGACCCTACCGGTAAGGCCTCTGCCGAGCATGGCTCGGCACTACATACATGACAGCGGCGGTGTTGAGCAGGTTGTACGACGATGCCGGGCGCGTCGGCTTCCTGCACCGTAGCCGCAATCAGGCTTCGATCGCAGCCCTCAATTGCCGCGCTTTGCCGCCCCAAGCGGCAGGTCCTTCAATACCGACTTGTCGATCTTCGCCGCCACACCAACGCTGCGACCTGCAAGATTGACCACGCTGTACTGCACCGCCACGCCCAACACCTGCGTTGCCTGTGACATATCCAGGCCATAGGACTGGCGCAGCCACTGCAGCATTCCCGACGTCGCCAGCCGCAGTGCATCATCACTGGAACCGGCCTGCCCCAGGGTCATGATTTGAGTAGGCGATTCCACGCGCGGCGTGGCGATGGACTGCTTCTTGATCAGTTCAACTTTCAGCACCACGTCCAGCGATGTTTCCAACGCCCATTGACTGGTCTCGCCGTCGCCCTGCAGCGCGTGGCCATCGCCGACATACAGCAATGCGCCGGGCTGCTGCACCTCCAGGTACACCGTGTTGCCTTCAACCACGGCATTGAAATCCATGTTGCCGCCGAAGTCGCTGGTGTCGCCGGTGGAGAACGGCGGGTAGCCGAAGCCCGGTGCAACGGCGAGGCCGCCGAGCATCGGCTTGACCGGGATCTCGAAGTGCTTCAATGCGCCGCTCGCGCCCTGCGGGCGCGCCATGCCGCGTACGCGGTCCAGTTCCCAGCGGACCGGTTTGCCCAGCGTCGCGGTCTCTGTAGCGATGCGCGGTGTCTTCAGGCGGCCAACGATCCCGTCGAGACTATCGGCGTAATCGCGGTTGAGCTTCAACGAGCTGATGGTGATCGCCAGGGTGTCGCCGGGCTCGGCACCGGCGACGAAGAACGGTCCGACCTGCGGGTTGCCGAACAAGGCGCGGGTAATGCCGTGCTCATCGACACCGCCGGAATCCAGGGTCTTGGTCTGCACCGAGTCGCCCGGCCAGATCACCAGCGTCGGGGCGCGCTCGGCGCTGAAGGTATTGGAGTAATCGCTGGGCGTGAAGTCGTGCACACGCGGTGCGGTGTCTGGCCGAACCGGCACCCGCCAGGCGCTGAAATCGTGTGCTGCACGCGCGCTGCGGTTGTTGGTGTCCGGCTCGTCGCTGCGGCCCTGCATGCGGTTGCCATCGATGCGGCCGTCGTAGTGATAGACCTGACCGTCGCTGCCGGTTGCGGTGAACTTCAGCTGCGTGCCGTTCAACGTACCGCTGATCGGATCACCGCCCAGTGTTCCGCTGACACGCGCGCCTTGCACGTCCAGATTCAAGGTCTGTTTGGCGCTGTTGCCCCATAGATCGGTGGCCAGGATCCATTGGTCGGCGGCGAGGGCGTGGAGCGGTAGTACGGACAACAACAGTGAAGCCCATTTCAGTGAAGTGCGCACGTTGCCTGTGTCTGCGAAGGGCCCGATGGGCGTGTTCGCGGAGTGTACGAATGGCAGCCTTGCCGTCGCAGTGTCAAAGGTAACTACATCTGTAGTCACCCCGGTCGTTCGTGCATCCGGGCGATGATCCCTGCAGCAGGCTGACGGAGTGGGTGTGCGCCGAACTCAGGGCGTGAGCGCACGCACCGCCAGAAACATGTCCACGCAGTCGCGCATCACCCGTTGCTGCGCGCTGTCATCCAAGGGCGCGGCACCCATCGCGATCTGTGGCCAGAACGCGAATGCCTTGACCATGCCCTGCAGCTGGTGGGCGGCGTCGGCCGGGGCGATGTCGTCGCGCAGGCGGCCATCGGCCTGCGCGGCGCGGATCCATGTGGTCAGGCCTTCTTCCTTCTCGGCCAGCTTGTCCATCATCGCCCGCGCCCGTTCCGGCGCATGCACCAGCTCGGCCATGGCGACCCGCGACAGGTCGATGAAGCTGGCATCGCTGAGCAGGCGCAGCTTCTGCGCGACGAAGGCCAGCAACTGCTCACGCAATGGCCGGGCCGGATCGTAGGCAAGCGCATCCAGCGACTGGCTCGCTTCCCACAGCTGCCAGAGGATGGCGGTGAACAGCTCGTCCTTGCTGGCGAAGTGGTTGTAGACCGTGCGCTTGGACACCTCGGCGGTGGCGGCGACGCGGTCCATGCTGGTGCCGGCAAAGCCCAGCTCGCGGAACTCGGCCACTGCCGCGCGCAGGATGGCCTCGCGTTTGCGGTCGGTCAGGCGGAGCGGGCGCTTGGGGTCGTTCATCAGGTCATTTTACACCGTTCAGTTTACTTTCCTTGAAATGGAAGTAGACTCGTCAGTGTACTTTTAACGGCAAGCCCAGCCATGAAGCGTCGCCTGCCTCGTTTCCTCCTCCTCATTACGGTGCTGATTGCCATGTCCATTGGCTTGCTGACTTGCGGTGCGCATCCGGCCGCTTCCTATGACCAGTCGCCGCAATACGGCGAGGGGCGCTTCCACAACGTGGCCAAGCAGGTACCGCTCGGCTTCGTGCGTGGTGCCAAGGTGTGGTGGCGGTTCCTGTTCGACAAGCCGGCCGATGCGACGCCGCAGGTGGCGATCCCTGTGCATGCATTGACCAGGCAGGCGCTGCTGGACGCGCCCGACGACAGCCTGTGGCGGCTGGGCCATTCGACCATGCTGATGAAGCTGGACGGACACTTCTGGTTGACCGACCCGGTGTTCTCCGAGCGGGTGTCGCCGTTCTCGTTCATGGGGCCCAAGCGCTTCCATGCGCCGCCGCTGTCGATCGACGAGTTGCCCGAGATCACCGGCGTCATCATTTCGCACGACCACTACGATCACCTCGATCACGGCGCGGTGTTGGCGCTGGCGCCGAAAGTGCGGCACTTCGTGACTGCGTTGGGCGTGGGTGATCGCCTGTTGGCCTGGGGTGTGCCGCAGGAAAAGATCATCCAGCTGGATTGGTGGCAGGAAACGCGGGTGGAAGGCTTGAAGATCGCAGCCACGCCAGCGCAGCATTTCTCCGGTCGCGGTTTGTCCGATGGCAACCGCACCCTGTGGGCATCGTGGGTGATCGATACCGGCCGCACGCGGATCTTCTTCAGCGGTGATAGCGGTTATTTCGATGGCTTTGCGAAGATCGGTGAGCGCTACGGCCCGTTTGATCTGGCGATGGTCGAGACCGGCGCCTACGACGCCGATTGGCCGGGCGTGCACATGCAACCGGAGCAGAGCCTGCAGGCGCATCTGGATGTGCGCGGCAAGGTGATGATGCCGATCCATAACGGTACGTTTGATCTGGCCTTGCATCCATGGACCGAGCCGTTCGAGCGGATCACCGCGTTGGCGGCGGAACAGGGTGTGGTGTTGACTGCACCGCAGATGGGCGAGCGACTGGATATCCGTGCGCCTGCGCCTTCTACGCATTGGTGGCGGGTTGGCGGGGAATGATGGTTGCGGTTGCGTTTAATGCCGTCATTCCCGCGTGGGTGGGAATGACGGCATAAGAGCCAAAGCCAAAGCGACTCCCGATTCCCCAACATGCTCTAAAGTGAAGCCCATCGCGCGCCCGTACCGCGCCACGTTCACCGGAGCTGTTTGATGAAACCCCTGATCCTCGGCGCCCTCTGCGTCTTCGCCCTGGCCGCCTGTAGCAACCCGGAGGCCGAGCGCCAGCAACAAGAAGCTGCAGCTGCACAGGAGCGCGCCAAGCGCGAAGCCGACGCCGAAGGTATCGGCAAGCTCTACGACACTGCAGTTACCGCGGCCGATTGGGAAAAAGCGCGCATCCACGGCGCCGCCTTGCTCGATCAGTTCCCCGATTCGGAAACGGCCAAGCGCATCGAGCCGGGCTTTGCCGAGGTTCGGGAGAAGGCCACTGTCGCCAGCGAGCTGCGCCGCATGCAGGCCTTGTGGAGCTACAACCAGGTGCCGGTCAAGGGCGGTACCCAGCGCTCGGCAGCGATCCTCAGCAAAGACCGCGTGGAAGTGGATAGCACTGGCCCCAAGCAGGTGAACCTGGTGTTCCGCGATCACCCGGAGTGGAAGCGCCACGCCTATCTGGTGCTGCAGTCCAGCGACTTCGCCAAGGTTTGCTATCGCGCCTGCCAGGTCAAGGTCAGCGTCGATGGGACGCCGGCCCGCAGCATGGCCGCGCATCGCCCGGATACCGATGAGGCCATTGCCATGTTCATTGATGACAACCGCGGCTTATGGCGGCAGGCACGCAAGGCCAAGGTCATCGAGATCGAGTTCCCGGTGTTGGCTGGTGGCACCCGCAAGGCGGTGTTCGAGGTCGGTGGCTTGGACGGCAGTCAGATGCCGAACTGGGATTGATGCCGGTGCTCGTTGATGTGGCGGGGCGTTGCGACGTCGCCGCCAGCCGTCATTGGGTGTTCGACATGGACGGCACCCTGACCGAGCCGGTGCATGATTTTGAATTGATCCGGCACGAGCTGCGGATTCCAGCCGGCGCGGACATTCTTGAACATCTGGCCAGCCTGCCGGCGCAGCAGGCGGCGGACAGCCATGCCTGGTTGATGCAGCACGAGCGTGCGTTGGCCGAAGCATCAGTAGCTGCGCCAGGTGCGGTGGCCTTGATCCGCGCGCTGCATGCCGATGGTTGCCGGCTGGGCATCCTCACCCGCAATGCGCGTGAGCTGGCGGAGGTGACCTTGGCGGCGATTGGTGTGGCGGAGTGTTTTGCCGCCGAGGAAATCATCGGGCGCTGGGAAGTGGAGCCCAAGCCGTCACCGGCTGGGCTGCAGTTCTTTGCGGAGCGCTGGCAGGTGTTGCCGGCGCAGATGCGGATGGTCGGGGATCATTACTACGACCTGGCCACCGCGAAGGCCGCGGGTGTACCGGGGATTCTGATCAATGTGCCGGATGATCCGTGGCCGGGCATGGCGCAGTGGCGGATACGTGATTGCGCGCAGTTGCTGCAGCAGTGGCGGGCCGCAGCCGGTTTGTAGGAGCGGCGTAAGCCGCGAAGCTCGCACACCATCAGATTGCCGAATTCGCCAGCAATCCAGCATCACCAGCTTCGCGGCTTACGCCGCTCCCACAAATGCCATGTGGCCGGCAGATTGCGGGTAAGGCCCCTGCCGAGCATGGCTCGGCACTACGCTTTTAGCCCCTCTCCCGCTTGCGGGGTGAAAGAGGGGCGTTTACAAACCATCGGTTTGTGCCCCTGTTGAACGAACTTGCGCCAGCGCAAGGGCCGGGGCGCGGAGCGGGGGTTGGGGTGAGGGGAGCTTTTCGCTTGTAAAGCCCCTGCCGAGCATGGCTCGGCACTACCGGGTGCGGTTTGCCGTTTGCGTGGTCGGCGACCCATGCAAAAAAAAACGGCGCCGAGGCGCCGTTTTTCTTAGAGGCCGTAGCCGAATTGCTGCTTGAACTGGTCGTTGAACTCGGCGAAGTCGAAGCGCTGGTTCTGCGTGCCCGGGTGTTCAACCTTGAGCGCGCCCATCAGGTTGCTCATGCGGCCGACGGTCAGCCAATCCATGCCTTTCTCGATGCCGAAGATCAGGCCGGCGCGGAAGGCGTCGCCACAGCCGGTCGGGTCGACCACGCGGCGCTCGTGCGCCGGCGGGATGTCGAAGCTCTTTTCCGGGGTATGGATGATCGCGCCGCGCGGGCCCTGGGTGGTGATGTAGGCCTTGGTCCGGGCGACGATGTCCTTCTCGTTCCAGCCGGTGCGTTCCTGCAGCAGGTTGGACTCGTAGTCGTTGACGACCACGTAGTCGGCCTGCTCGATGAACTCGCGCAGTTCCGGGCCGTTGAACAGCGGCAGCGCCTGGCCCGGATCGAAGATGAAGGGAATGCCGCATTCCACGAATTCAGCCGCGTTCTGGATCATGCCTTCGCGGCCGTCCGGAGCGACGATGCCGAAGCTCACGCCCGGCACGTCGCGCACGTGGTTTTCATGCGAACGCATCATCGCGCCCGGGTGGAAGGCGGTGATCTGGTTGTTGTCGTGGTCGGTGGTGATGAAGCACTGCGGGGTGAACATGTCTTCCAGCACCCGCACCTGGCTCAGGTCGATGCCCATGCGCTCGAAGTGCTCGCGGTACGGACCGAAGTCCTGGCCCACGGTGCCCATCGGGATCGGGCTGCCGCCCAGCAGCTTCAGGTTGTAGGCGATGTTGCCGGCGCAGCCACCCAGCTCGCGGCGCATGCGCGGCACCAGGAACGACACATTCAGGATGTGCACCTTGTCCGGCAGGATGTGGTTCTTGAACTGGTCCGGGAACACCATGATGGTGTCAAAGGCAAGGGAACCACAGATCAAAGCGGACATTGCGAACAGGCCTATACGTAAAAGGAAAAAGCCGCCGCGCACGCGCAGTCGACCCGGCGCGACTGCGCGCCAAAGTGCGTAAGGTTACCGGCTGCGGCGGTCCACGGCCACAAGCAAGGATGTACCGCAGCTGCCCGGAGTGGTCGAAAGCCCAGAATTCCCTAGGATTTTCCTTGCCCGGGCGGGGGTGGGTTGATAGGCTAACTGCCCTCATTTTCTGCCCATTTTTTCGCCAACCGGCGTGGGCGCGACACCCCTCAGGATCACTTCCCAGATGTTCAAGAAGCTGCGTGGCATGTTCTCCAATGACCTGTCCATTGACCTGGGCACGGCCAACACCCTTATCTATGTGCGCGGCCAGGGCATTGTGCTGAACGAGCCGTCGGTCGTGGCCGTGCGTCAGGACCGTGCCATCGGTGGCACCCGCTCGGTGGCTGCCGTCGGCGCCGAGGCCAAGCAGATGCTCGGCCGTACCCCGGGCCATATCACCACCATCCGCCCGATGAAGGACGGCGTTATCGCCGACTTCACCTACACCGAGGCGATGCTCAAGCACTTCATCAAGAAGGTGCACAAGTCGCGCGTGCTGCGCCCGAGCCCGCGCGTGCTGGTCTGCGTGCCGGCCGGTTCCACCCAGGTCGAGCGCCGCGCCATCAAGGAATCGGCCGAGGAGGCCGGTGCGCGTGATGTGTTCCTGATCGAAGAGCCGATGGCGGCTGCGATCGGTGCCGGCATGCCGGTTACCGAGGCGCGTGGTTCGATGGTCATCGATATCGGCGGCGGCACCACCGAAGTCGCGGTCATCTCGCTGAACGGCATTGTCTATTCGGCCTCGGTGCGTATCGGCGGCGACCGTTTCGACGAGTCCATCACCAATTACGTGCGCCGCAACCACGGCATGCTGATCGGTGAAGCCACCGCCGAGCGCATCAAGGTGGAGCTGGGCTGCGCCTACCCGCAGGCGGAAGTGATCGAGATGGAAATCTCCGGCCGCAACCTCGCTGAGGGCGTGCCGAAGATGATCAAGATCAGCTCCAACGAAGTGCTGGAAGCCCTGCATGAACCGCTGTCGGGCATCGTCTCGGCGGTCAAGCTGGCGCTGGAGCAGACCCCGCCGGAGCTGTGCGCCGACGTCGCCGAGCGCGGCATCGTGCTGACCGGTGGCGGCGCCCTGCTGCGTGACCTGGACCGCCTGATCTCCGAGGAAACCGGCCTGCACGTACAGGTGGCCGACGATCCCTTGACCTGCGTGGCCCGCGGTGGCGGTCGTGCGCTGGAGCTGGTGGACATGCACGGCAACGAGTTCTTTGCGCCGGAGTGATCCGCAGGGAATGGGGGCTGGGGAATCGGTAACGGGGGGCAGGGTGTCCTGCCGCTGGTTCCACTCTCCAGCATCCGCTTCCCCGAACCAACGGCGTGACTCCAGTCGCGCCGTTTCCATACCCGATTCTTCATTCCCAATTCCCAGCCTTCTGTCGTGCCCCCTTACGCCGGTCCTCCCGTAGCCTCCCGTCAAGGGGATGCCAGCAGCACGCTGCGTCTGCTGGCGTACCTGGCCTTGGCCATCACCTTGATCGTGCTCGACGACCAGGGCGGCTGGATGTCGCGTTTGCGCGCCCAGGCCAATGTGCTGGTGCAGCCGATCTGGGCCTTGGCCGGTGTGCCGGGCCGGGTAGGGGCATCGGTCAAGGACAACGCCGCCAGCCATAACCAACTGGTCAGCGAAAACCGCGAGCTGCGCAACCAGCTGCTGGTCGCCAACGCACGCTTGACTCGCTTGCAGACCGCGGCGCTGGACAACGCGCAGCTGCGCGAGCTGCTCAATGTGGCCGAGCGCAATGGCCTGGACGTGCAGCTGGCGCCCATCCTCGATATCGACCTGGACCCGGTCAAGCAGCGTCTGGTACTGGATTCAGGCAGCCGAGCCGGCGTGCATGTGGGCCAGGCGGTGATCGATGCCGGTGGTTTGATGGGGCAGGTGATCGCGGTAACGCCTGCGCATTCAACCGTGCTGTTGCTGACCGATCCTGACCATGCGGTGCCGGTGGCGGTGGCGCGCAACGGCGTGCGCCTGATTGTCTACGGCCGTGGCGACCGTCTGGAACTGCGTGATATTCCGCTCAGCGCGGGCGTGGAAGTGGGCGACGAGATCGTCACCTCCGGTCTGGGCGGGCGTTTCCCGGCCGGCTTCCCGGTCGGCAAGATCCTGAAGCTGCGCCCGGACGATACCCACGCTTTCCTTGTCGGTGAGCTGGAACCTGCAGCCAAGTTGGACCGTGGCCGCAACGTGTTGCTGCTGCGTTCGGTACCGGCGCTGCCGCAACTGCCCGACAGCACTGCAATCGAATCGGCGCCGGAAGCCGTGGCGGCGGGCGGTCCATCCGCCGCCCCGGTCAACCGCATGGGCGCGGCAGCTGCCGTTGTTCCCGCCACCGGCAACGCCACCAGCCCTCCGGCTGCGATCACTCAGGCCCCGGCCAGCACGCCACCGGCGACGGAACCGGCAGCGGCAGGCCAGACGCCCGCCCCGGCGACAACGCCAGCCAATGAATCCGCAAGCCCGACAACACCAGTGACCACTGACAACCCGACCCCGCCGCAGGTGCGCCCATGAGTCGTCTGCGCACCAAGGGCTGGGTGATGCCGGTCAGCTTCGTGTTGGCCTTGCTGCTGGCGCTGATTCCGCTGCCCGAGCTGCTGTTGCCGGCGCGCCCGTATTGGCTGGCGCTGGTACTGGCTTACTGGGTGATTGAAACCCCGGACAAGGTTGGGCTGGGCTTTGCGTTCTGCATTGGCCTGCTGGCCGATGTGATGTTTGGTGGCATTCTCGGTGAGCAGGCGCTGCGGCTGGTGGTGATGGCCTTCATCCTGCAGCGCTTCCGTGCACGCATCCGCTTCTTCCCGCTGTCGCAGCAGGCCTTGGCGATGGGCGGGCTGCTGTTCAATGACCGCGTGATCGATGCCGCCATCCACCTGCTGGTGGGTGAGCCGATGTTGCCGTGGAGCTACTGGGTGGCGCCGCTGCTGGGCATGGCCCTGTGGTTGCCGCTGTATGTGCTGCTGGATGCGGTGCGGCTGGGCAAGCGCGGGCGCTGACGATGGCGTCGCGCCGCCAGCACAAGAACACGCACGCAGAGGCCGAGCAGTTCCGGCGCCGTGCCGCGATCGGCTTCCTGGGTGTGCTGCTGACCCTGGGTTTCCTCGCCGGCTGGTATTTCAAGCTGCAGGTGCTGGACCACGACATCTACGCCACCCGTTCCGAGGCCAACCGCATCAAGGCGCGGCCGGTGGTGCCGGGACGCGGGCTGATCTACGACCGTAACGGCCGCCTGCTGGCCGAGAACGTGCCGGCTTTCCGTCTGGATGTTACCGCCGACAAGGTCACGGACATGGACGCCACCCTGGCCGGGCTGCAGAAGATCTTCTCGCTCAGCGAAGAAGACATCGAGCGCTTCAAGCAATCGCGCAAGGCACGCCGCGGCTTCATGCCGGTGACGTTGAAGCTGCGGGTCAGCGACGACGAGATGGCACGCTTCGCGGTGGACCGCTGGCGCTACCCGGGTGTCGAGCTTGAGCCCTATCTGACCCGGCGTTACCCCTACGGCGATCTGTTCGGCCACATCATCGGCTACGTTGGCCGGGTCGATGACAAGGATCTGGAAGAGCTGGGCGAGGGCAATGCAGCGCTGACCCACATCGGCAAGTCCGGGTTGGAGCGTTTCTACGAGACCCAGCTGCGCGGCAAGATCGGCTACGAGCAGGTCGAGACCAATGTGCAGGGCCGTGCGATCCGCACGGTCGGGCGGGTGCCGGCGCAGTCGGGCACCGATCTGCGGCTGTCGATCGATGCCGACCTGCAGCGGGCGATGGTGGCGGCGTTCGGTGAGCAGGAAGGCTCGGCAGTGGCGATTGATCCGCGCACCGGTGAGATCCTGGCCATGGTCAGCCTGCCGTCGTTCGATCCCAATCTGTTCGTCAACGGCATCTCCCACGCCGACTTCAAGGCACTCAACGAGAACCCGTCGCGGCCGCAGTTCAACCGGCTGGTGCTGGGCGGTGTGGCGCCGGGCTCGACGGTGAAGCCCTTCCTTGGCCTGGCTGGCCTGGACAGCGGCCTGCGCCGGCCCGAAGACAAGATCCTGTCGCGCGGCATGTTCTACCTGCCCGGCGTCAGCCGTGGCTGGGGTGACGCCAACCGTGGCGGCCATGGCTGGACCGACCTGCGCAAATCCATCTCGCAGTCGGTCAACACCTATTACTACCAGCTCGGTATCGACATGGGCATCGAGCGCTATGACGACTACATGGGCAACCGCTACGGCTTCGGCCAACCCACCGGCATCGACCTGGCTGGTGAGATCGGCGGCATCCTGCCGTCACCGGCAGCCAAGCTCAAGGCGAACAAGGAACGCTGGTATCCCGGCGACACGGTCAATGCCAGCATCGGCCAGGGCCTGTGGAAGGTGACCCCGCTGCAGCTGGTGCGAGGAGTTGGTGGCCTGGCTACCGGCCAGTTGCGCACGCCGCATCTGGTAATGGAGCAGCGCGCTGGTTTCGACCACGATTGGGCGCCGACGCAGCAACCGGCGAGCAAGCCGATCAGCCCCAATCCGGCCAATGTGCAGGCAGTGCGCGAGGGCATGATGGGCACCATGCAGCCTGGCGGCAGTGGCTGGCGCGTGGCTGCCGGTGCGCAGTACCGCATGGCGGGCAAGACCGGTACCGCGCAGGTCATCAGCCGCAAGGGCACGGCTGCGTTGAACCCGCGCAGCCTGCCGATGCACTTGCGTCATCGCGCGCTGTTCGTTGGTTTCGCACCGGCCGAAGAACCGGTGATCGCGATTGCCATCGCAGTGGAAGGCGGCGGCTACGGTGGTTCGGCAGCCGCGCCGATCGCACGCAAGGTGTTTGATGCCTGGTTGCTCGGGGTGATGCCTGAAGGCCTGCAGCCGCTGGATGCCGAGCGCGGCACGGTGGCGGTGGGTGTGACGACGTTTGATACCGAAGACGCCAGCTGGCGTACGCGCGGCGAGCTGGTTGCGCCGCAGTTCGCCGATCTGCCGATCAGGGTTGGTGCTCCCGCACCGCAGCCCGGTGTGCCGCCGCAGCCTGCGCCCGACGCGCTGCCGGGCGTTGCGCCGGCAGTTGCGCGTCCGGCGGTGCCGGCGGCAACGACAGCGGAGATGCGCCGATGAGGGATTTCCTGCGTTGGGCGTTGGAGATGGGTCAGCGCCTGACCCGTGGCCTGGATTGGCCGTTGCTGTTTGCCTTGCTCGCTTTGATGGTCATTGGCCTGTCGGTGCTGGACAGCGCCGGTGGCAGTGGCCTGGTGATGGCGCAGGGCGCACGTTTCGCAGTGGGCCTGGTGGCGATGTGGGCGATATCGCGCGTGTCGATTTTGCGCATCCGCGCGTGGACGCCGATGATCTATGCCTTGTCGATGCTGCCGCTGCTGGCGGTGTTCGTGCTGGGCACCGGCAAGTACGGGCGGCAATGGTTGAACCTGGGCTTGTTCTATCTGCAGCCAGCCGAGCTGTTGAAGGTCAGCCTGCCAATGATGGTGGCCTGGTACCTCAATCGCATGCCCTTGCCGCCGCGTATTCCGGTGGTGCTGGTGGCGGCGGTGATCATTGGTGTGCCGACCGGTCTGGTGATGTTGCAGCCGGACTTCGGTACCGGTGTGCTGATCGCTGCCAGCGGTGCCTTCGTGTTGTTGCTGGCCGGCCTGCCGTGGTGGTGGGTGGGCGTGGGCGTGGGCGGTGTTGCCGCCGCTGCGCCGGTGGCCTGGTTCTGGCTGCTGCGGCCGTACCAGAAGGACCGCATCATGATGTTCCTCGACCCTGAGAGTGATGCACTGGGTGCGGGCTGGAACATCATCCAGTCCAAGATCGCCATTGGTTCCGGAGGGCTGACCGGCAAGGGCTGGGGGCTGGGTTCGCAGTCGCACCTGAACTTCATTCCCGAGCAGACCACCGACTTTGCGTTCTCGGTGCTCAGCGAGGAGTACGGCTGGATCGGCGTGGCGATCGTGCTGGCCTTATACCTGTTCGTGATCGGCCGCTGCCTGTGGATCGCGGTGGATTCGCGCGATACCTATTCGCGGTTGCTGGCGGGCGCGACCGGTCTGGCGTTCTTTGTCTACATCCTGGTCAACGGCGGCATGATCTCCGGCCTGTTGCCGGTGGTGGGCGTGCCGATGCCGTTGATCAGTTACGGCGGTACCTCGGCGGTGTCGTTGCTGGCCGGCTTCGGGCTGGTGATGGCGGTGCGTGCGCACCGGCCGGTGCACGGCGGCTAGCGCAACGCTGTTGCGTGGATCGTCTATTTATCCGCGTCAACATTGCGAGTTTTGATCCAGATCAAACACATGGCTTTACCAAACCTTCACACTACGCCCCGTCACCGGCGCGCAATCCGCGCTGTGACTGCCGGTTCGCCGTATGGGGCAGCTGGCAGGTTGGCATCTGGCGGGATGACGGGGGGAGCCGTCGTCCCGGGTCCCCCGGACGCTGACACGAGTGTCGGTCATCTCAGCGGGATGGGGAGATGACCGACGCTCCTTTTTTTTGTCCCGTCGACTTGGCTACGCGCTTTTCCAGACCGGCTTGCCAGTCCGCGACACGCAGCATCGCGATGCCTATTCATCGGATAGCGTGAATCCGAGGGATTACGGCGCCGCTGGGCGAAGCGTATTTTTCGCTTCAATCTTGTTGTGTTTCATGGTGTTATTGCGGGAAATTCATCTTTGACCTGCTAATCTCGCCCGATGATTAGACGCGCCCTGGTTTGCTGCCTCACCCTCGGCATGGTTGCCTGCGCAACCCAGCCGAAGTCTCCTACACCTCTGCCGGCCCCGGCGGAAACTCCGGTCAAGCCGAGCGCTGGCCCGGCCGAAGCCGTACCCGAGGCCAAGGCTGCGTTGCCGCCGGTCGACCTGACGCCGGTGCCGTTCGAGACCGCCCGCGCCAATTTCGTGCGCGATACGGCGGCCAGGTACCGCATCGATCCGGCCTATATCGAGAGCACGCTGGCCCAGGCGCAGATCCGCGAGCCGATCATTGCCGCGATGTCGCGACCGGCCGAGCGGGTCAAGCCGTGGAACGAATACCGTCCGATGTTCATCACCCAGGCGCGTATCGACGGTGGTCGCGCGTTCCTGGCCGAACACCGCGATGAACTGATGCGCGTGCAGGAACGCACCGGCGTGCCGGCCGAAGTGATCGTCTCCATCATCGGTGTGGAAACCAGCTACGGCCGCAATGCCGGCAATCACCGCGTGCTGGATGCGCTGTACACGCTGGCCTTCAAATACCCGCGTACCGGCGACCCGGCCAAGCTCGAGCGCGAAGTGCGTCGCGAGCTGTTCTTCCGTGACGAACTGGCCAAGCTGTTTGAACTGAGCGCGCTGGAAAAGCTCGACATCACCACGCTCAAGGGCAGCTATGCCGGGGCGATGGGCATGGGCCAGTTCATGCCGTCCAGCTATCTGGACTTCGCGGTGGACGGCAATGGCGATGGCCGCCGTGACCTGTTCAACAGCTATGACGACGTGTTCTCGTCCATTGCCAATTACTTCGTCAAGAAGGGGGGCTGGATCCGCGGCGGCACCGTGGCGGTACCGGCGACGCTGCAGGCCGGCTTCGAGGAGTTCAATCCCACCGATTGGACCCCGACCTACACCGTCAGCGAGCTGGCCGCGCGCGGCTACCAACCGGTCACGCCCGTGCGTGCGGTCAACGCCAAGGCTACCCCGGTGACGCTGGAAGGCAGCGACGGTAAGCAGTACTGGCTGGGCTTCCAGAACTACTACGCAATCACCCGTTACAACATCTCCAAAATGTACGCGATGGCCGTGTTCCAGCTGTCCCAGGCCATCGCCGGCAAGGAGCTTCCCCCGGCATGAACATCAAGTGGCTGGTCCCTGCGTTGATCGTGCTCGGGCTGGCCGCCTGCAGCAGCGCCCCCAAGAAGTCGTCATCCGGCACAGCGGGTGCAAGCGCTGCATCGCGTCCGGCGACGGTGGTGCACGGGCGTGGCAGCGCACGCGGTGAGTGCCCCGAGGGCTCGCCGTACGCCAAGGCGCAGGAAGACCTGTCCACCCGCGGCAATTACACCGCTGGCGGTCTGTACAAGCCCGGTGTAAGCGACACCACGCCGAGCTATGTGCCCAACGTGAACTGCATTCCCGAGCCGTTGGTGACCAACGAGGCGCGCTCGGCGGTCGGCAATAGATCGCCATATACGGTGCTGGGCAAGCAATACCAGATCATGGACCGGGTCGATAACTACGTGGAGCAGGGCACCGCTTCGTACTATGGGCAGAAATTCCACGGGCGGCTGACCTCCAACCGTGAGGTGTACGACATGTACGCCTTCACCGCCGCGCACAAGACCTTGCCGCTGCCGAGCTTCGCGCGGGTGACCAACCTGGACAACGGCGAATCGGTGATCGTGCGCGTCAACGACCGTGGTCCGTTCCACGAAGGTCGCGTCATCGATCTCAGCTATGCCGCCGCAGTGCGGCTGGGCATCACCCAGCGCGGCACCGGCCGGGTCGAAGTGCATGGCCTGACCCCCGGCAGCGAGAACCTGCAGGCCTCCGGCGACAGCCGTCGCGCGCGTCGTGAACGGGCTGCTGCGACGGTTGCCGCCGCAGCGCCGGCGACGCGACCCTCAGCGGCCAGCCCCAGCCGCATGGACCAGCTGGTGGAGAAGCTGCCGACTGCGCCGGCACGCCCGGTTGCCGGCAATGCCGACCATTTCGATGCCTGGATGAAAGAGAACGGTGTGCGTGTCGCGACCGGTCGTCCAGCCACTACCAGCGCTGCCAGCACCGCGTCTGCGCCGGTAAGCGTTCAGGCGCTGCCCGCAGCGTCGGAGTTGTTGCAGTTCACTCCGCCTACGGCCTCGGCTGCGGCGGCAGCGGCGAGGGCTGCGGCGGGGCCGCCACCGAAAACCGTACCAGCCGACCCCGCCGCGCGCGCGCTGGGCGCGATCCTGCTGCAGGTCGCCAGTTTTTCCAATCGTGACAACGCGGCACGGGCCTTGGGCCAGCTGTCGTCTGCCGGTATCGTCGGGGCCAGCCTCAGTGACATCGTCAGTGGCGGTCGTACCTTGTGGCGCCTGCGCGTGCCGGCCAGCGACAGCAGCAATGCCACGGAACTTGCCGGGCGTATTGCCGGTCTTGGATTTGGCCTGCCGCAAGTGGTCCGCGATTAACCCCAGCACACCGGGGTGCCGCCAGCTGGCTGGCGTCGCCCTACAATGACTCCCCGAATTTTTCTTCCTCGTCCATCAGGAACCGTTTTCCGATGAAATTCCGTTTTGCCGCCGCTGCACTGGCCACCACGCTCGCCGTGGGTCTGGCCTCCGCCCAGACACCCACCCCGACGCCGACCCCCGCGCCGGCCGCAGCTGCCGCTCCGGCACAGGTGGCAACGCCGCCGGCACCGGTCCCGACCACCGCCACGGCATGGGTGTTGATGGATTACGCCACCGGCCAGGTGCTGGCAGGTGAGAACATCCATTCGCCGCTGCCGCCGGCCAGCATCACCAAGGTGATGACGTCCTACGTGCTGGCCGCGGAAATGAAGACCGGCAAGATCAAGCCGGACGACCAGGTGATGATGAGCGAACGCGCCTGGCGCGAAGGCGGCGCAGGCACCGACGGCAGCTATAGCGGCTTCCCGGTCAACCAGACGGCGCGTCTGGAAGACATGGAAAAGGGCATGGCGATCCAGTCCGGCAACGATGCGGCAATCGCCCTGGCCGAACATGCGGCTGGCAGCCAGGAAGCCTTTGCGGCGCTGATGAACAGCTACGCAGCCAAGATCGGCATGAAGGATTCGCACTTCGTGAATGCGCATGGCCTGAATGCAGAGGGTCACCAGTCCAGCGCCTACGATCTGGCGTTGCTGGGCCGCGCCTTCGTGCGCGATTACCCGGAGACCTATGCGTACAACAAGATCAAGGAATTCACGGTAGGCAAGATCACCCAGCCGAACCGCAACCTGCTGTTGTGGCGTGACCAGAGCGTGGACGGCATCAAGACCGGCCATACCTCGGCCGCCGGTTACTGCCTGCTGAGCTCGGCCCAGCGCGGTGATCAGCGTCTGGTGGCGGTGTTGATGGGCGGTGCATCCGAGAAGCAGCGTGCTGACGACAGCCTGGCGCTGTTGAACTGGGGTTTCCGTTTCTTCGAAACCCATCGCATGTATGAGCCGGGCAAGGCGGTGACCACGCAGCATGTGTGGAAGGGCGCGGCCGATGAGGTGCAGTTGGGCGTGGCGCAGCCGATGTTGGTGAGCGTGCCGCGCGGCCGTTACAACGATCTGAAGCCGTCGATGGACGTGCCGAAGGAGTTGGTGGCACCGATCGCAGCAGGTCAGCAGATTGGTACGGTCAAGGTGTCGTTGGATGGCAAGGTGGTTGCCGAGGCACCGTTGGTGGCTGTGCAGGCGGTGGAAGAGGGTGGTTTCTTCAAGCGTCTGTGGGATGCATTCATGATGTGGTGGAAGTCCGAGTAAGGGCTTTCATCGGCTGAAAAGCCGAGCGGCGTTGCGGTGTTCTGTCGACTGGAGTTCAAGTCGATGGGGCGCAGCAACGCCGCTTTTGTTTTGTCTGCGGAGTGGCGCTGCTCCGCTCAGCCCGTTTCTTTGCCAAGCCCCGCTGAGCGACCTTTCTTTGCCAAGTGCAGCTCTGCTCCCTCCCTTTGCCGCAGGCAAGGGGAGGGTTGGGGAGGGGTAGCTTTTGCCGTTGTAGTTGTAGTTGTAGTTGCAGTTGCAGTTGCAGTTGCAGTTGCCGTAGCTGTTGCTGTTGCTTTGGACTTTGACTTACCGGGCCCCTTCCGCAGCGACGGAGCCAGTGGGAAGAACCCGAAGGGCGACGTGCATGGATGCACGTCGTTTTTCGCCACGACAAGGATGTCGTGTCGAAAAATCCCGCTGGCGGAGTGTACCTGGAGCGCGCAGCGCGGAAGGCGCGTAGGCAGGGTGTGCTTTCTTTTGGTTATCTTTTCTTTGCACAAGCAAAGAAAAGTAACTCGCTCCCCGAAGGGGAGTGAAAGCTCTTGCTCTTGCTCTTGCTCCAATCGCAATCGCAATCGCAACCAAGATCAAGATCAGGATCAAGATCAAGATCAGGATCAAGATCAGGATCAGGATCAGGATCAGGATCAGGATCAGGATCAAGATCAAGAGCTTTCGCCCGCCTGCGGCGCGCGAGCACACCTTTCTTTGCTTGTGCAAAGAAACGTGGCCCAAAGAAGAGCTCCTCAACAGCCGAATGGCTGGTCAAGCACACCCTGCCTCCGCGCCCACGTCGCTGCGCGACGCGGGTCCACTCCGCTGACAGGATTTTTCGACGATACATCCTTGTATCGTCGAAAAACGACGCACATCCATGTGCGCCGCCCCGTTCGGGGTCTTGTCTGCCAGCTCCGTCGCTGCGGAAGGGGCCCGGTAAGTCAAAAGCTGAAGAGCAAAGGCCGGAGCCGAAGCCGAAGCCGAAGCTGTGGAGCAGAAGCGCCCTCACCCCAACCCCTCTCCCGCACGCGGGAGAGGGGCTCGGAATGCGTCTACTGCTAGTGCACTAGCCCCTCTCCCCCGGGGGGGAGAGGGGTTGGGGTGCGGGCGCTTTTTGCTTTGTCGCTTTTACAGCGCGAGTGGCTGCAATTTTTCACCGCTGCAGTTAAAGCGTGCGGCTGATGGTGAAGCTTCCGAATACCGGCGTCTCTTTCTGCCCGTCGAATTCGCGGGTGCGGTGGTAACGCGCCAGCGCGAACTTCCACTTGTCGCGCATCACTGCCACGCCATAGCCGATGTCGCCGACAAATGGACGCTTGTCCACGCTGTGGCTGTTGCGGAAGGTGTTGCCGTCCAGGGTGATGTCGCGCACTACCCAGCGTGCGTCGCTGGTGACGAACAAGTGGCTGGACCAGCCTTCGGCGCGGCCGCGACGGGTGGGTGCGGTGTTTTCGCCGGCTGGACGCATCGGTGAGCTGCCGAAGTCATCAGGCAGCTTCCAGCCGAAACGTACTTCGCCACCGACATTCGCATACGTGGCCAGGTTGCCGAGTGCGCCACCCCAGTGGCTGATTGCATCCCAGCCCCAACCTCCGGCGTTGCCGTCGGCAGGCCAGCGTTGCATGCGCTCATGCAGAAGCTTGAACACCGGTTCGTCGTGCAACTGGTTATCCCAGCCCATGAACTTCTCGTCGCCAAGAACGCTGTGCACAGCGTCCTGCACCTGCTTTCCCTGCGCGGATGGGCCAATCATTCCCAGTGCCAGCTGGGTGGTGCGCAGGTGATTGCCGTTACGCGCGTTGTAGCCGAAGTTGACCATCAGCACCGCCGCATACGGACGGTCATCTTCGATCAGGTCGCTACGGATGTTGTCGGTCGGTGTGTACAAACCCTGGCCGAAACTGAAGATCATGTTCTGCTGCTGGAACTCACCCGGATGCAGCTGTTCCAGATGGCGGTTCATCCAGCGCGCAAGGCGTGGCAGGCAGGGGTCGTCGGTGTAGTCCTGCAGGTTCGGCGATACCAGTGTGAACATCGCGCCATTGGTATAGCCCTGGTCCTGCTGCGCGCCGCCCAACAAGTCATTGTCGACGCGGAAGTTGATCGCAGGCGGGTGATCGCTCAAGGCACTTTGTGCGCATTGTTGCGCTGCCCAAGCAGGGGTGATTGCAAGACTGCCTGCCATCAGCAACAGCAGTCGGGTGCCTCTTTTCACGTACGGACTCCTCGCCGGCAGAGTGACATGCAGCTTAGTGATCCGTTGTGGGTCGGCATATCGCTATCGAGCGGACAGATTGTTGTGGGTGTGACGGTGGATTTCGCCGCGTGGATGCGCGCACCAGACGAGGTGGTTGGTCTTGGCTGGAGGGCGCTTCTCATGCATGCGCGTGGCGCGGTTCAACTGCGCTCGTCATTGTCGCTGCTTTCCTCGTCTGGCTTTCGTCGGTCTGGCGGGATGGAGGTTTTCCCAGGTGAGACAGTCATCGTGTGGGGGCGCGGTTCGCCTGCGCAGGCAGATGGCAACGTGGCTGTGGTTCATGCCTACTGCCCTGTATTCCGTCGGTAGCTGGCGCTGCTTCCCGAGTCCGTCCTGGCTCAGCGGTTCAGGCGGCTGCGCGTGCTCTTGGCTGAATGGGGGGCGGCCCGCGATCTCTACGCTTGAGGAGGCTCTGGTGCCAGGCGATGCCGAATGGCGTCCGCCATTGGAAGTGGGACGGGTCGGAGGTGGTCGATCTCTTCTGGCCGTCTTTTTGCGGGGAGATGTGGCAAGACAGGGGCAGTTTCAGTGCATGTAAAGGGAGACGCCTCACAAAAACGTCATGCATCCTGACATCGGTCTGGGTTAGGATTCCGGCGGACCGGACCGTACTCGTCTGCTAGGTAACATCAGGGACAGAGTCTTACCGCAAGGTCTCTAAGCCAAAGGAACGCACCTCGTAAGGTGCAGGTTAATGGGGAAGTATCAGATGCGTAACGTTTTTTCGCCGCTCACCGCAGCGGTCATCACTCTGGGTATTGCTGCGGCTGTCAGCAGCCAGCCGGCCCAGGCAGCATTCAAGGCCAAGGGCACCCAGGCGCAGGAACAGCGCCAACAGGCTGCCGCACAGATTCCAACCTGCCAGCGCCCGATCGGCACTTTGTCGGTGATCGAGCCGGAAGACTCTACCCATTGGTGGACCGGCCAGCAGTTGCCGGCGCCGTCGCGCCTGATCAAGGCCTTCGTCAATCGCTCGCGCTGCTTCACCCTGGTGGACCGTGGTGCCGGTATGGCCGCCGGTCAGTTCGAGCGTGAATTGGCAGCCAGTGGCGACCTGCGTGGTCGTTCCAATGTAGGCAAGGGCCAGATCAAGGCCGCCGACTACGTGATGATTCCGGACCTTATCTCGCAGAACAGCAACGCCGGTGGCAGTGGCATCGGTGGCCTGCTGGGTGGCCTGATCGGTGGCCGTGCCGGTGCGGTGGTGGGTGGTTTGAACTTCACCAGCAAGACCGCCGACGTGGTGCTGACCGTGACTGACGTGCGTTCGTCGGAACAGGTCGCCATCTCCGAAGGCTCCGCGCGCAAGAGCGACATGGGCTTTGGTGCCAGCGGCGGCCTGTTTGGCGGCAGCGGCCTGGGCGCGGCGGGCGTTGGCGGTTATGCCAACACCGAAATCGGCCAGGTGATCACCATGGCCTACCTGCAGGCCTATACCGACATCATCGCCCAGCTGGGTGGTTTGCCGGACAACGCTTCTGCCGCCAACGCGCAGCAGGCGGTGACGGTGACCCGTGCTGGTCGTCTGCTGGCCAACGCCCGTGGTACCGGCGCGCCGGTACGCACCCTGGAAGCCGGGATGATGCTGTACCCGACCGGCACCAAGGAAGGCGTGATGTGGGAAGTCGAGGATGAACTGGGTAACCGCGGTTGGGTGTCGTCCACCCTGCTGCAGCTGTCCAAGTAAGCCTGGGTTTACCCCGCAGAAGGGCCGCGCAAGCGGCCCTTCTGGTTTCTGGGCGGGCAGTAGTGCCGAGCCATGCTCGGCAGAGGCTTCACCAGGAGCCCCTTTTGTAGGAGCGGCGTACGCCGCGAAGCCCGTAGATGTTCAGGTTGCCGGCATTGCAGGTTGATGTAGATGGTCAGTTTCGCGGCTGAGGCCGCTCCCACATTGATCGCCGGTGAAGCCCCTGCCGAGCATGGCTCGGCACTACAGGTGGGGCTGGCATGGAAGGCTGTAATCCGGCTATGGCCTTGGGTTTGTCGGCGTTCGCCCCGATAATGGCGGCATGGAAATCAAGTCCGACAACCCTGAACACGGCTTCCAGTTCCCCGGTACCTTTGAGCTCAGCGCCATGGGCGCGGCCAATATCGGTCTGGAGGCGGAGCTGCCCAAGTTGCTGCAAGGCGCCGGTATCGAGGTACTGGAAGAGCGCATCAGCTGGAAAGAATCCTCCAACGGCAAATACGTCTCGGTGCGCATCGCTTTCAAGGCGGAGAGCCGTGAGCAGTACGACGCCGCCCACGCAGTGATGCGTGATCATCCGGAAGTGAAGTGGACGCTGTAACCGCCTGCACGGTGGAGGCGCCGCGCAAGGCGCTGCGTCCTGCATTGCTGCGGGACCTGGGCCGGCATGGCTATGAGCCCGTCTGGCACGCGATGCAGCAGTTCACCGATACCCGTACCGACGACACCGCCGACGAGCTGTGGGTAGTCGAGCATGACCCGGTGTTCACCCTGGGTCAGGCCGGCAAGCCCGAACACGTGCTGGCGGCCGGCGATATCCCGGTACTGCATGTGGACCGCGGTGGCCAGGTGACCTATCACGGCCCCGGCCAGATCGTGGTCTATCCGCTGCTGGACCTGCGCCGGCTCGGTATTGGTGTGCGCGACTACGTGTGCCGGATCGAGCAGGCCATCATCGACACCCTGGACGAATGGAACATCGGTGCCGAACGCATGGACGGCGCGCCCGGTGTCTACGTCGGCGGTGCCAAGATCGCCGCGCTCGGCATCCGCGTGCGCCGCGGCTGCAGTTTCCACGGGCTGGCGTTCAATGTGTCGCTGGACCTGGAACCCTTCCACCGCATCAACCCCTGCGGTTACGCCGGGATGCAGGTGACCTCGGTGCTAGACTTGGGCGGTCCTTCGGGCATCGAAGCGGTCAAGTCGGTGCTGCTGTCCCATCTGGCCCAGCAGTTCGGCCTGGCCTTGCAGCCGACGCCCGAACTGCCCGATCTGACTACGCGGCTCTGAGACCGCTGATAACGCCATGACTGAAACCACCACGCGCTCCATTCCCCTGCAGGTCGTGCAGGGCGACATTCCGTCCGCGCCGTTGCAGGCCGGTGTCAAACAGCTTGGCGGGGACAAGATCAACCGCTCGCCGGTGCAGTTCGCCGACGCGCCGGTGCTGCGCAAGCCTTCGTGGATCCGCGTGCGCATTCCTTCGGGCAATGCCGTGGCCAACCTCAAGGCCAAGCTGCGCGAGAACCGTCTGGT
Organism: Stenotrophomonas sp. STEN038; assembly: GCF_056759895.1. Taxonomy (NCBI): domain Bacteria; kingdom Pseudomonadati; phylum Pseudomonadota; class Gammaproteobacteria; order Lysobacterales; family Lysobacteraceae; genus Stenotrophomonas; species Stenotrophomonas sp. STEN038. Next base: position 10,652 of record NZ_JBRRDW010000024.1, on the reverse strand, counting down.
GACGGTGTGCGAGGAAGCCAGCTGCCCGAACATCCATGAGTGCTTCGGCCATGGCACCGCCACCTTCATGATCCTGGGTGAAGTGTGTACCCGTCGCTGCTCGTTCTGCGACGTGGCCCACGGCCGGCCCAAGCCGCCGGATGCCAACGAACCGGCCAGCCTCGGCCAGACCGTGGCCGACATGGGCCTGAAGTACGTGGTGGTGACCAGCGTCGACCGCGATGACCTGCGCGACGGCGGTGCCCAGCACTTCGTCGATTGCATCACTGCCATCCGCGAAAAGTCGCCCAAGACCCGCATCGAAGTGCTGACCCCGGACTTCCGTGGCAAGGGCCGCATGGAGCGCGCGCTGGAGATCCTTGCGCAGAATCCGCCGGACGTGTTCAACCACAACATCGAAACCGTGCCGGACCTGTACCGCAACGTACGCCCGGGCGCGGACTACCAGTGGTCGCTGACCCTGCTGAAGAACTTCAAGGCACAGCATCCGAACGTGCCGACCAAGTCCGGCATCATGCTCGGCCTGGGCGAAACCTTCGAGCAGGTGCAGGCCACCCTGCGTGACCTGCGCGCGCACGACGTGGAAATGGTGACCATCGGCCAGTACCTGCAGCCGACCGCCCACCACCACCCGGTGCTGCGTTACTGGACGCCGGAGGAATACAAGGCGTTCGAGGAGTACGGCTACGAACTGGGCTTCACCCACGTTGCCTCCGGCCCGATGGTGCGTTCGTCCTACCACGCCGACCAGCAGGCGGCCGGTGCCGGCGTCGCTGTCTGAACCAGACCCCGGCATCCCGTTGCGGCCCACCGCCGCAGTCGGGATCGTGTCAATTCGAGTGGCGCCACGGCAGCGATTCACAAACTGCTACGGGGCGGCAGCTACTCTGGAGCTGAGCAAGGTGACAAGTGCCGAAACTTTCGGCACTGTCGGCATGTCGTACTTGCCCGCAGTCTCCCCACAACATTCGGTGCCACGAGTACTTTGATGAACTACCGAGTTCCCGTTTTCCTGCTGGCCCTCGCGCTGACCGCTCCCGCCGCCTTGCTGGCGCGCGCCGATACGGCCTTGCCCTCGGCAGCGACCATCGACCAGGCCACCACCTCCAAGCTGGTCTACGGCCTGCTGTCGGACAGCCGTTATGCCTACCGCCCGCGTCAGCTGGACGCGGCGACCTCGCAGGACGTGTTCAAGCGTTACCTGGAATCGTTGGACAGTGGCAAGCAGTTCTTCACCAAGGAGGACGTGGATCGCTTTGCGCCGTTGGCAGCGCGGACCGGTGACGCCATCCGTTCCGGTGAGCTGGACCCGGCTTACCAGGTGTTCGCGGTGTACCGTCAGCGGGTGGGTGAGCGCGTGGCCTATGCCCGTCGCCTGCTGCGTCAGGAGCCGGATTTCACCGTTGAGGAGCGCTTCAACTACGACCGCAAGGACGTGCCGTGGGCAACCAACGCCGAGTTGGACGACCTGTGGCGCAAGTCGGTCAAGAACGATTGGCTGCGGCTGAAGCTGGCCGGCAAGCCAGCCGCTGACATCCGCAAGACCCTGGACAAGCGTTACGACACCCTGCTCAAGACCATCAATGAGCTCAAGGGCGATGACGTGTTCTCGTTCTACATGAACGCCTACACCAGTGCTGTTGACCCGCATACCGATTACTTCACCCCGCGCACCGCAGAGAATTTCAACCAGGCCATGTCGTTGTCGCTGGAGGGCATTGGTGCCCAGCTGCAGCGCCAGGACGACATGGTGGTGATCCGCGAAGTGGTGCCGGGTGGTCCGGTAGCGATGGATGGCACGCTCAAGGCCGGTGACCGCATCGTCGGCGTTGGCCAGGGCCGTTCCGGCCCGATCGAAGACGTGATCGGCTGGCGCATCGATGATGTGGTCGGCAAGATCCGCGGCGCCAAGGACACCCAGGTACGCCTGGAGTACATCCCGGCTGCCGAAGGTGTGGACGGCAAGCACCGCATGCTGACCCTGACCCGGCAGAAGATCCGTCTGTCCGAGCAGGCTGCCAAGGGCGAGACCATGACCATCCCTGCTGCCGCTGGCCAGCAGGAGCGCCGCATCGGTGTGGTCAAGCTGCCGACCTTCTACCAGGACTTCGAGGGCCGCCGGCGCAATGCCGCCGACTACGCCTCGGCTACCCGCGACGTGGCCAAGCTGCTGGCTGGCTTCAAGGCCGACAAGCTCGATGGCGTGGTGCTGGACCTGCGCAACAACGGCGGTGGTTCGCTGGACGAAGCCATCGAACTGACCGGCCTGTTCATCGAGCAGGGCCCGGTGGTGCAGGTGCGTGAATCCGGCGGCCGCGTCACCGTCAACAATGACCGCAACCCGGCAGTGGCCTGGGATGGCCCGCTGGCAGTGCTGATCAACCGTGGCTCGGCCTCGGCCTCGGAGATTTTCGCTGGTGCCATCCAGGACTACGGCCGTGGTCTGGTGATCGGTGAAACCACTTTCGGCAAGGGCACCGTGCAGAACGTGGTGCCGTTGGACCGTTGGCCGGCCAGTGAGAAGGAGCGCTTTGGCCAGGTCAAGCTGACCATCGCCCAGTTCTTCCGCGTCAGCGGCTCCAGTACCCAGCACAAGGGTGTGGTGCCGGACCTGGCCTTCCCGGCCAGCGTCGATGCCAGCGAGTTTGGCGAGAGCACCTACGACAACGCGCTGCCGTGGACCCGCATCGCCGCCGTGCCGCACACCCAGTACGGCAACTTCGCGCCGATCGTGCCGCGCCTGGAAACCCTGCACGCCACGCGCATTCGTGCCGACCGCGAGTTCCAGTGGTGGGAAGAAGACGTGCAGCAGTTCCGCACCGAGGCCGCCAAGAAGTACGTTTCGCTCAACGAGGCTGAGCGTCGTGCCGAGCGCGACAAGCAGGAAGCACAGCGCAAGCAGCGCCAACAGATCCGCAAGGAACTGGGCCTGCCGCTGGATCCGCTGGCCGAGGACAGCACCGATGACGGCCTGACCGGCAATGAGCGCGACATCGTCAAGGATGCCGCCCGCGAGAAGGCTGCCGAGAAGCGTCCGGACCCGCTGTTGAAGGAATCGGCATCGATCCTCGCCGACGCCCTCAATGTGCTGGAGAAGGACCGTCCGCTGTCGGCACAGGTGCTGCCGCAGTCGACCGGCCCGGGCCGCTGGGCTGACTGACGCCGCACAGGCGAGCTGAGCGCAGCGACAACAGCTTCCGCACGCATTCAACGCCGTCAACGTAGCCCTACGTTGGCGGCGTTATGCTGTGGGTCTTCGCTGACTGTGGAGTTGCCCATGCGCCGACATCTGCTGCCTGCGCTGGCCGCTATGAGCCTGCTGCTCACCGCTTGCGGTGGCAAAGCCGTCAACAGTACCTTGCTGCGCGAATCCTTCGATTCTGGCGATACCTATACGCGCAGCGTCGATGCCGAACCGGCACAGGCCTGTGAGGCCGCCCGCCGTGCCTTGCTTGGCCAGGGCTATGCGATCACCCGCGCCGATGCCAGCAATGTGGAAGGCAACAAGAACTTCCAACCCAAGGATGAGGTACACGAGCAACTGGTGCTGCGGGTGTCCTGCGCCGCACAGGGCCTTGGCAAGGCGCAGGTGTTTGTCAGTGCGGTGCAGGACCGCTATGCCTTGAAGAAGTCGCCGACCTCGGCCAGTGTCGGCGTGGGTGCCTTGGGCTCGGTGTCACTGCCGTTTGGCAGCAATGATGACTCGCTGGTGCGGGTCGCCAGCAGCACCGTGCAGGACGCGCAGTTCTACCGCAATTTCTTTGGCCGCCTGCAGTACTACGTTGATCAGGCGGCAGTCGCTGTTCCGGTGGAACCGGCACGATGAGGTTTGGCTGGCACGCGAAGCAGCGCGCTGGCCGATGGACCTTGTTGTTGTGTGCGTGGGCGGTGCCGTTACTGGCTGAAGCGGGCTGCAACACGGCGGTGCTGCAGGAGTTGGGTTGGCAGCTGAAACAGGGTGAAGCGCCCGCGCCGCAGATCATCGGCGGTGATCCCTGCCGACGCGCTTCGCTGGCCGACGCACAGGCGCAGGGCGACCTGCGCCTGCAGGTGCCACGCGGCTACAGCGCCGCACAACGCGAGCAGTTGGCCGACCAGGTGTTGCAGCAGCCGGCGAGCATCTGCGCCTACGCTTTCAAACTCGGTGATGCGGCGCGCACAGCAAGTTCGCGGCTGCAGGACAACCCGGGCTATCGCTTCTCGGCGCTGCAAATGGGCTGGATTGGATTTGGCGCGCGCGGTGCCCGCGCGCAGGGCTGGCAGCGGTTCCGTAGCTTTGGTCGCGGCTATGCACCGCAGGCACGCAATTCGGTGGCCATGGAGGCCTTCTATTCCGGCCGAGTGCGTTCCGAGTGCGGGGTAGGGCGGCAGGTGGCGCAGCTGGCGACGTTTCGTGAGTTGTTCGGTGATGCTGCCTTCGATACCGCGTTCAGTTCCGGCGAACTCTCGATCGGTACCTTCCTGAGCCTGCATGACACCCAGAGCATTCTGCTGGGCAGCCGCGCCGGCGCATTGTTCGCCGACGGCAAAGCGGTGCGGACGTCCGCGCTGGGTCGGCAGGCGTTCATGGGCGCGCCGGGTTACATCGTGCATGCTTTCGATGCTGCGTCCTTGGATGACATCAACAACCAGGCAGAGAACTTCGTCATCACCGATGTCAGTGCGGCGGCAGCCGAGGCCTTGGCGCGGCATGGCGGCTTTGTCCATTACGATGCACTCAACAAGAAGTTGTGGACGCTGGCCCAGCAGTTGCCAGGCAGCGGTTGGCGGCGCTTCGAGCGGCTGCTGTATGAGCGTGACGCAATCCTGCGCGCAGCCTTGCCAGTGCCGCAGCAGGCGGTGCTGGCACAGATGGATGCGGTGCTGGCCGATCCGGTGTACCGCGAGCTGATGCTGTACGTGCACCGGCAGGGCGTGCGTCCGCTCGGGTATCACATCGCGCGGCTGCTGGACCGAAATCCGCGTACACCGTTTGTCATCGAGCTGGTGCTGCACAACCTGCACACCACCATTTACCAACGCTGGTTGCAGGCCCGTCTGCGGGCTTGCGCAGCAGCCTATTCACTACCGTCGGAGGAGCTTCAGCATGGAATTGGGAATGATCGGCCTGGGCCGCATGGGCGCCAACATGGCGCAGCGTCTGCAGCGTGCGGGGATTGCGGTCACCGGATTTGATCCGGGTGAGCAGGCGCGGGCGCAGGTCGCGGGTCACGGCATCGCCACGGTGGATGCATTGTCGACGTTGGTGCAGGCGCTGCCGTCACCGCGCGCACTGTGGCTGATGGTGCCGTCCAAGGTGGTCGATGCCACGCTGGACAGCTTGCTGCCGCTGCTGTCCGCCGGTGATGTGGTGATCGATGGTGGCAACTCCTGGTACAAGCAGTCGCAGCAGCGCGCTGCACGTTGCGCTGACGCCGGGGTCGCCTTTGTGGACTGCGGCACCAGCGGTGGCGTGTGGGGGCTGCAGGAAGGCTATTGCCTGATGATCGGCGGTGAAACCCAGGTGGTGACGCGTTTGTCGCCATTGTTCGAGGCGCTGGCACCGGCAGCTGATCGCGGCTGGGCCCATGTCGGCCCGGTGGGTGCCGGACACTTCAGCAAGATGGTCCACAACGGCATCGAGTACGGAATGATGCAGGCCTATGCCGAGGGCTTCGCGCTGATGGAGAAGAAGGCCGAGTTCGCGCTGGATGTTGGCAAGGTGGCGGAGGTCTGGCGGCATGGCAGTGTGGTGCGTTCATGGTTGCTGGACCTCAGTGCTGACGCCTTGCAGAAGAACCCCGCGCTGGATGGCATCGCGCCGTATGTGGAGGACTCCGGTGAAGGCCGTTGGACCGTGGCCGAGGCCATAGAACTGGATGTGCCGGCACCGGTGATCACCTTGTCACTGCTGGAGCGGCTGCGCTCGCGGCAGGCAAATTCCTTCAGCGACCGCATGCTGGCAGCAATGCGCAACGAGTTTGGTGGGCATGCGATCAAGCCTGCAGGTGAGGCGGACTGAGGCTTGCTGGCAGAAGAGCTCTGCGTTCGCACAGGTCCGGTTGACAGGGGGTGCACGGGTACACGTATTCGTGCAATCCTTGGCCGACAGTCAGCGATGCTGTCGTGCAGGTCACGCCGCCATCGATTGACTCCGGATCGACACTGTCGATGAACTCCGGGCCGGCGCGACCCGCGCCGGTCCGTCAGCACGCAGGGGAATGGATGGTGACGCGATTGACCGACGATGGCTGGAGCCGCTGGCGCCTGTATGGGCTGGGCCTGGCGGCGCTGTTGATCATCGTGGTGCCGGCCTTGACCTTGCAGCGGTTGGCGGCCGATAGCGTGAATGCGTCCAACTGGGTCGTGCATACCCAGGCGGTGGGCGCGCGCCTGTACAACCTGCAGGCGGACATCCGCGATGTCGAGTCGGCGGCGTTGACCTTGTCCAAGGGCGTCGATTCGCCGGCACTGCAGGAGCGCTTGCAGACGGCCGACCGCATCGGCGTCAACCTCGGTGAACTGGCGCAGCTGGTCCGCGACAGCCCTGAGCAGCTGGTGCGTATCGGCAAGATGGAATCGTTGCTGGAGCGGCGCATGGCGTTGGCCAGGGAAATCGCCGCCAGCACCGATTCGCCCCGGCAGCGTGCGCTGATCGAGGAAATGACCTTCCAGTACCCGATCCGGCAGCTGGTGCAGGAGCTGCAGGAACACGAGGACGCGCTGCTGGTGAAGCGCGCAGCCAAGGCGAGGGACCAGCAGCAACTGGCGTCGATGGTTACCTGGACCGCGCTGGCGGTGCAATTGCTGCTGTTGGGCCTGGTGCTATGGCTGCTGCAGCGGCAGATCGGTGGCCGTGCCGATGTCGAGCTGCGCTTGAGCAAGGCCAGTGCCCGCGCCAGTGCGGTGCTGCAGACCGTGCGTGAGCCCATCGTTCTGCTCGACAGCAAATTGCGGGTAGTGCTGCACAACACCGCATTCACCGAGTTGTATGGCGTTGACGAAGCCGATATCAGCCTGCAGCAGTTGCAGGACATCGGCGAAGGTGCCTGGGAGGACCCGCTGGTGCGCCAGCGCCTGGCCGATGTGTTGCTGCGTGGGCGCGAGCTGTGGGATTTCGAACACCAGCAGCGCAGCGTGGACGGCATGCATCGCACCATGCTGATCAATGCCCGGCGCATGGCCTTGCCCGATGCCGATGATGATGTGGTGTTGATGACGATCAGCGACATCACCGTACAGCGCGCCGTGCAGCAGCACGTGGAAGATCTGAATCACCAGCTGGAAGGCAAGGTCGAGCAGATGGCCGACGTCAACCGCGAGCTGGAGGCCTTCAGCTATTCGGTCTCGCATGATCTGCGGGCGCCACTGCGGCATGTGGCCGGTTTCTCCGACAAGTTGCAGCGACACCTCGGCGCGGAGGTCGATAGCAAGACCCAGCATTACCTGGAGGTGATCAGCAACTCGGCGCAGCTGATGGCGGCGCTGATCGATGACCTGCTGGTCTACTCGCGGCTCGGGCGTGGCGCGATGCGCCTGCAGCGGGTGGACATGCAGTCGCTGGTGGCCGATACCCGCGCCCTGCTGGACTCCAACCTGAAGAACGAAGCTGGCGAGGATGGCAAGCCGCGCGAGGTGGAGTGGAAGATCGGACGGCTGCCGGTGTTGATCGGCGACGAAAACATGTTGCGCCAGGTCTGGCTGAATCTGCTCGGCAACGCGGTCAAGTACACCGCGGCGCGGGACAAGGCGGTCATCGAGGTCAGCGCCAAGCAGCTGCCCGACGGCAGCCATCAGTTCAGTGTCAGCGACAACGGCGCTGGCTTCGACATGCAATATGCCAGCAAGTTGTTCGGTGTGTTCCAGCGCCTGCACAAGGCCTCGGAATATCCCGGCACCGGCATTGGCCTGGCCAGCGTACGCCGCGTGCTGACACGCCACGGCGGCCGCATCTGGGCTGATGCACAGGTGGATCAAGGCGCCACTTTCAGTTTTGTTCTTCCCCAGGCAACCGAAGCATCCAACAAGGACACCGTGGAATGAGTCCCCTGCGTACCATCCTGCTCGCCGAAGACAGCCAAGCCGATGCCGAAATGGCGATCGACGCGCTGCGTGATGCCTCCCTGGCCAACCCCATCGTGCATGTCGAAGACGGGGTTGAAGCAATGGACTTCCTGCTCAGGCGCGGCGCGTTCGCCCAGCGTGAGGAAGGTTTGCCGGCCGTGCTGCTGCTGGACATCAAGATGCCGCGCATGGACGGGCTGGAGGTGCTGCGGCTGATCCGCGCCGACGAGGATCTCAAGCGCCTGCCGGTGGTGATCCTGTCTTCGTCGCGCGAAGAAAGCGATCTGGCCCGCAGTTGGGATCTTGGCGTCAATGCTTACGTGGTCAAGCCGGTGGACATCGACCAGTTCTTCCAGGCGGTGCGGACGATCGGCACCTTCTGGGCGTTGATCAACCAGGCACCGGAGCACGAGTAAGCACAGATGCCGAACAAGGGAGCGCCATTGGGGCCGTTGCGAATCCTGCTGGTGGAGGATTCGCCCGTGGATGCCGAGCTGGTCGTCGACCAGTTGCTCGAGGCCGGTCTGCAGATCGCGTTCGAGCGCGTCGACAACGAGCCGGCGATGCGCGATGCCCTGGCTGAAAATGTACCGGATGTGGTGCTGTCAGACCTGAGCATGCCGGGCTTCTCCGGCTATCAGGCGCTGCAGATCCTGCGTGAGTTGCACCCCAGGGTGCCCTTCATTTTCGTCTCCGGCACGATGGGTGAGGAGACTGCGGTGGAGGCGCTGCAGCAGGGCGCCAATGATTACATCATCAAGCACCAGCCAGCCCGGCTGCCGTCGGCGGTGGCACGGCTGGTGCGCGAGACCCGCAGCGAGCTGGAGCGCCTGCGGGTTGAAGATGAGTTGATGCGTGCGCAGCGGCTGGAGAGCCTGGCGCTGCTCGCGGCAGGACTCAGCCATGACCTGCGCAATATCCTGCAACCACTGCTGATCATTCCCGACCTGATCCGCGACCGCAGCGATGATCCCAAGATCGTCCGCTTGGCCGATGTCATCGCCGAGTGCGGACGCCGTGGCCATGAGATGGTCGAATCGATGCTGTCCTTCGTGCGCGGCTCACGCCAGCCCAGCGAGCGGATCGTGCTGCAGCGCCTGTTCCAGGCGGTGGGCATGCTGCTCAAGAGCAGCCTGCCGCGCAATGCCGAGCTGCATCTGGAGGTCTCCGATGATCGCATGGCGATCGAGGCGAACTACACCGAGCTGCAGCAGGTGTTGCTCAATCTTGCGCTCAATGCCATCCAGGCAATGCCTGACGGTGGCAGCTTGAGCCTGGTTGCCGAGCGTGTCGCCGGCGAAGAGGGCATGGTGCGCATCCGCGTCAGCGACGATGGTATCGGCATGGATGCTGCCACCGTGCAGCGTTTGTTCACTCCCTTTTTCACCACCAAGACCGAAGGCACCGGCTTGGGTCTGGTGTCCTGCCATCGCATCGTCGAAAGCATCGGTGGACATATCCAGGTGCAGAGCGAGCTGGGCGCGGGCACTACCTTCGAGCTGCTGTTGCCGATGTGCGAAAGCGCCGGCAGTGAAGACGCCGAGCCGCTGGAGAGGACCCGCGTCGGCCATGGTGAGCGCCTGCTGGTTGTTGATGACGAGGCCACGCGTTTGTCGCTTTTGGGCAATGCGCTGTCCAGCCAGGGCTATCGCATGCGCTTGGCCAGCGATGGCGCGGTAGCGATGCGGCATCTGCAGGAGGCGGGGTTGCCGGATGTGGTGCTGGTCGACAGCGGCATTCCGCTGCTTTCGGCGGGTCAGTTGCTGGCGGAGATGCAGGCGATGGGCTATCGCGGTCCGGCGATCGTGCTGGAGGACGCCAACGCGCCGGCTTTCGCCGATGGCGAGGCACCCTCGGGCATCAGCGTGCATGTGTTGCCCAAGCCGCTGGAAATGCAGCGGGTATTCAGGGCGGTAGCTGATGCGTTGGGCGTGGGCTGAGACAGCCGCCTTGGCATATGCGGGCTGGCAATCGCTGGCCTATGATGTGCGCCCCCTCCTACGATGCAGTGCTCAAGCTCGCCCATCGTGGTGCGGGCGGGCCTGCAGGCAAACCAACTCATGACCACCGTGCTCCTCAGCCTGGGCAGCAACCTGCAACCGCAGCATTACCTGCAAGCGGCCGTTGCCGTATTGCGCGAACGTTTTGGCTCGATCAGCGTCTCTCCGGCGTACCGCACCCCGGCAGTGGGTTTTGACGGCCCGGACTTCCTCAACAACGCAGTGATGCTGGACACCGACCTGCCACTGGGCGAGTTGGACGATTGGCTGCACGCGGTGGAGGACGCGCATGGTCGCGACCGTTCCGGCCCGCGTTTCAGCGACCGTACCCTGGATATCGACGTGGTGTATTACGGCGACCTGGTGGTTGAAGGCCCGGGTCATCTGCGCATCCCGCGCCCGGAGTTGAAGCACGCCTTCGTGCTCAAGCCGCTGGCCGACATCGCCCCGGATTTCATCGACCCGGTACGCGGCCTGAGCCTGCAGCAGATGTGGCAGCAGCACCCGCAGCACGGGCAGGCGTTCGATACGGTGGAGTTGTAACGCTGCACCTGTAGTGCCGAGCCATGCTCGGCACTGGCCTTACCGGTGAAGCCCCCTGCCGAGCAT